>NZ_SOGU01000027.1:0-114289 GCF_004403275.1 Cryobacterium sp. TMT4-10 | reverse complement strand
GCGCCACCGGGGCGCTGGAAGCCGGGGCGTGCGCCGCCGGCGCCGCCCGGAGCGCCACCGGGACGCTGGAAGGCACCCGGGCGCTGACCGAAACCGGTCGGGCGCGGAGCCTGGCCGGGTCCGCCCGGACGCGGCGCGCCGGGGCGCGGAGCAGCGGGGCGGGGAATGTTGCTGGGGGAAGACGTGGACGGCGGGCGCTGGCCCATGCCCTGTGCACTGGCGAACGGGTTGTTGCCCGGACGCGGGCTGGGGGTCTTGCCCATGCCCTGGTTGCTGGCGAACGGGTTGTTGCCCGGACGCGCAGCCGGCGGCTTCGGAACGGAGCCACCGGGCTTGGCAGCGGATGCCACCGCGCCCTCGGTCTTGGCGGCCGGAACATCCGTCGCGGCGGCCGGCTCGGCGGCTGCGGCAGCGGCCTTCTCGGCGGCGGCGGACTTCTCAGCCGCTGCGGCCTTCTCGGCTGCCTGCGCCTGACGCTCGGCAACGGTCAGCGGGGCCGTCGGCATCGGCGGGGCGTCCGCGGCGGGGACCGCTGCGGGAACCTCGGCGACAGGACGTGCGCCCGGCTTGACGGCGAGCTTGGCCGGTGACGGACGGGCGGCACCCGGCTTGGCCGGTGCTGCTGCCGCGGCGGGGGTCGCCCCGGCGGGAACTGCCGCAGACGTGCTCGATGCCGCACCGGACTCGGCCTGGAGGGCGGCGCGCAGACGGCGCGCTACCGGGGGTTCAACACTACTGGACGGTCCCTTGACGAACTCGCCCATTTCCTTCAATTTGGCAAGGGCTACCTTGCTGTCGACTCCGAGCTCGCTGGCGATCTCGTGTACGCGTGGTTTTGCAGCCACAATTCTCCTGTTCCGGGCCTGCACCCGGAAAGGGGCAGACCGTTAGTAACGGACGGGTCTCATTTCGAGCCGCTCATTAGTTATCCATAAGCCTGTTCAGCCTGTTCTCTAGTTGTTTCGCGTCCAAAGAACTGGTCACGCGAAGGGCACGCCCGAAAGCGTGTCGCCGCTGTGCATCCTGGAAGCACGCGGTAGTGGGATGCAGCCACGCGCCTCGCCCAGACAGAGTGGCGGTTTCATCCACCACGAGTTCCGATTCTCGGGCTACAACCCTCAATAATGAGGACTGCGGAGCGCGCGAACGGCATCCAATGCACGTTCTAACGGGTTCCATCGTACCCCCTATTCGGCATCCTCCAGAATGCTGTCCGGCTGGATGTCGATTTTGGCACCCGTAAGCTTCGCCGCGAGGCGCGCATTCTGGCCTTCCTTGCCGATCGCCAGCGACAGCTGGTAGTCGGGCACGAGGGCGCGGACGGCCTTGATGGACTCATCGATCACATAGGCGCTGGTCACCTTCGCGGGCGACAGCGCGCTGGCCACGAAAGTGGCGAGGTCGGGCGAGTAGTCGACGATGTCGATCTTCTCGTTGTTGAGCTCCACGGTGACGGCTCGCACGCGCTGGCCGAGTTCGCCGATGCAGGCGCCCTTGGCGTTGACGCCGGGCTCGGTGGCGCGAACGGCCATCTTGGTGCGGTGGCCTGCTTCGCGGGCCAGCGACACGATCTCGACGACGCCGCTGGCGATCTCCGGGACCTCGAGGGCGAACAGGCGCCGCACCAGGGACGGGTGTGTGCGCGACACGGTGATCTGCGGGCCCTTCAGACCCTTGCCGACGGCCGTGACGTAGACGCGGATGCGCTGCCCGTGCACGTAGCTCTCGCTCGGCACCTGCTCCTCGGGCGGCAGGATCGCTTCGATCGTGCCCAGGTCGACGTGGATCATGCGCGGGTTCGGTCCCTGCTGGATGATCCCGGCGACGATCTCGCCCTCACGGCCCTTGAACTCGCCGAGCACGGCGTCGTCGGCCAGATCGCGCAGACGCTGGTTGATGACCTGCTTGGCCGCGAAGGCCGCGATGCGGCCGAAGTCGGTGGGGTTGTCGACGGCTTCGCCGACGACGTTGCCCTCTTCATCGTTTTCGGGCACAAAAATGTCGACGTGGCCGGTCTTGCGGTCGAGTACGACGCGCGCTTCCGGCTCTTCCTCGACGGCCTGCTTCGGAGCGTCACCCTGGTGGGTGTGCTTCTGATAGGCCGTCAGAATTGCTTGCTCAATAATCTGCACGAGTTCCTCGAAGGGAATCTCTTTCTCGCGCTCCATCTGCCGCAACACGCTGAGGTCGATGTCCATGGCCGGCCTCCTCTATTCAGATCTTGCCGCCGCGAAACTGCGCAGCGGGCTCTCCTATACGGTACCCGACTCCTCGGGTCCCCGTCACCCGGACCGGGGACGCCAGGCACGGAAACTGACCCTGCCCCGGCAATAGACTCGACGCTACGCTGGCCGGATGACACCCGAATCCGTTTCTGACAATGCCCAGGATGCAGCCCGAACCGTCGAAGGCAGCCGAACGTTCCAGCTGCTGGCCCGCGCCGGCTACGCGGTGAACGGCCTGCTGCACGTGATGATCGGCTCGATCGCGATCAGCGTGGCGACCGGCGCGGGCGCGGGCGGCGGTTCGGCAGACCAGTCGGGCGCGCTCGGTCAGCTCGCACGCACCCCGGGCGGCGTGTTCCTGCTGTGGACGGTGGTGATCGGCCTGGCCGCGCTCGGTCTCTGGTATCTGGTTCAGGCCTTCGTCGAACCCGCGCGCGACCCCAAGCGCAAGTGGGCCAAACGCGCCGTCCTGATCGGCAAGGGCGCCGTCTTCCTCCTGATCGCGGCCACGGCGCTCACGTTCGCGCGCGGCGCCACGGCGAGTTCGTCCGAAACCGCCCGGGATTCCACGGCGACCCTGCTCGGGCTCCCGGGCGGGGTCATCCTGCTGTTCATCGGCGGTCTGGTCGTGCTCGGCATCGGGGCCGTCTTCGTCGTGCGCGGCGCCAGCCACAAGTTCACCGAGAGCATCACGGTGCCCCGCGGGGCGGCCGGCACGGCGGTGGTGGCACTCGGCACCGTGGGCTACAGCGCTGAGGGCATCGCGCTCGGCACCGTCGGCGTCCTCTTCGCGGTCGCGGCGTTCACGCACAACCCCGACAAGGCCACCGGCATGGACGGCGCGCTGAAGGCACTCGTCGCCCTGCCGTTCGGGGTCGCGATCCTGGTGGTGGTCGGCGCGGGCCTGATCGCCTACGGCTTGTACTGCTTCGCCCGGTCCCGGCTCGCCCGCCTCTGAC
Source organism: Cryobacterium sp. TMT4-10 (assembly GCF_004403275.1). Classification (NCBI taxonomy): domain Bacteria; kingdom Bacillati; phylum Actinomycetota; class Actinomycetes; order Micrococcales; family Microbacteriaceae; genus Cryobacterium; species Cryobacterium sp. TMT4-10. The sequence goes on along the minus strand of NZ_SOGU01000027.1, from coordinate 111,105 downwards.
GCACATCGAACGACAACGCACCTCGAACGACGGACATCACCGTCCGGGAAAGAGGCCGGCCGTGAACCAATTCGACGGAGATTCACCGCTAATTGCGGTTTTCCAGGGCGTTTTAGGCCAATGCGGCCAAAATCTCCGTCGAATTCGTTAGCGTGAGAGGCTGCAGCGCCTCAGCTGAAGCTGGCGGTGACGTCGTCGACGGCCACCTGGGTGCGGTCCCCCGTGCGGCGGTCCCAGAGTTCGACGATGCCGTCGGCTGCCCCGCGGCCGACGATGACGATCTGCGGGATGCCGATCAGCTCGGCGTCGCCGAACTTGACCCCGGGCGACACCTTGCGGCGATCGTCGTAGAGAACCTCACGGCCGGTGGCCTCGATCGCAGCGACGACGGTCTGCGAGGTCTCGAAGACGACCTCGTCCCGGCCGGTGGCGATCACGTGAACGTCGAAGGGCGCCACGGTCGCGGGCCAGATCAGGCCCTTGGGATCGTTGTTCAGCTCGGCGATGGTCGCGAGAATGCGGGTGACGCCGATGCCGTAGGAGCCCATCGTGACCGTGACCAGCTTGCCGTTCTCGTCCAGAACCTTGAGTCCGAGCGCCTCCGCGTACTTGCGGCCGAGCTGGAAGACGTGCCCGATCTCCATGCCGCGGGCGAGTTCCACCGGGCCGGAGCCGTCGGGTGCGGGGTCTCCGGCGCGCACCTCTGCGGCCTCGATCGTGCCGTCGACGGCGAAGTCCCGTCCGGCGACGAGCCCGAAGACGTGGCGCCCGGCCTCGTTGGCGCCGGTGATCCACTCGGTGCCCTCGACGACGCGGGGGTCGACCACGAAACGGATACCGGTGGCCGACTTCTCGCCGAGCACCGCCCCGTTCGCGGACCAGGGTCCGATGTAGCCCTTGACCAGCCCGGGGAACTTGGCGAAGTCGGTTTCGTTCGCGGCCTCCACCTCGGCGGGGGCGACGGCGACCTCGACGCGCTTGAGGTCCACCTCACGGTCTCCGGGGAGACCGATCACGAGGAGCTCACGGCAGCCGTCGGGCTGAATCAGCGCGAGGACGACGTTCTTGAGGGTGTCCGCGCCGGTCCAGGCGCGGCCGTCGGGACGGGGGTGATCATCATTGGCGCGGTCGACCAGGGTCTGGATGGTGGGGGTGTCCGGGGTGTCGAACACCTCGGCGGCCGGGAAGCCGGCCCAGTCGATGGCGGGCGGAACGACCGTCTTGAACGCCTCGATGTTGGCCGCGTAGCCGCCGGCGGAACGCACGAAGGTGTCCTCGCCGACCGGCGTCGGGTGCAGGAATTCCTCGCTCTTGGAGCCTCCCATCGCGCCGGCGTCCGCCTGCACGATGACGTACTCAAGGCCCAGCCGGGTGAAGATGCGCTCGTAGGCGTCGCGCTGGGCCTGGTAGCTGGCGTCGAGGCCGGCATCCGTGTAGTCGAAGGAATAGGCATCCTTCATGGTGAATTCGCGCCCGCGCAGCAGACCGCCGCGGGACCGGGCCTCGTCGCGGTACTTGTCCTGGATCTGGAAGATCGACAGGGGCAGGTCCTTGTAGGAGCTGTACAGGTCTTTCACGAGCAGGGTGAAGACCTCTTCGTGGGTGGGCGCGAGGAGCATGTCGCTGCCCTTGCGATCCTGGAGCCGGAACAGGCCGTCGCCGTACTCGTCCCAGCGGCCCGTGATCTCGTAGGGCTCGCGCGGCAGCAGAGCCGGGAAATGCACCTCGAAGGCGCCGGCGGCGGCCATCTCCTCGCGCACGATCGTCTCGATCTTCGCCTTGACGCGCAGGCCGATCGGCAGCCATGCGAAGATTCCCGGGGCCTGACGGCGGATGTAACCGGCACGCACGAGCAGGCGGTGGCTGGCGACCTCGGCATCCGACGGGTCTTCGCGGAGGGTACGGAGGAAGTAGTTGGACATACGAATAGGCACGCACCTACTTTACGGCGCGCTGGCCGGCCCGACCGACGGGCGGCGGGCGGGCTGGCTGACTGGCCGGCATCGGGCCGGCGGGCGGATCCAAACATCGAGGGCGACGGATGCCCGTGGTGGACCCGGTGACGACTGAGCCAGCGTCCCTGCAGCAGTTCCGTCCCGAACGAATTCGACGGAGATTCTGCCGAAATCGGCCCTGAACCCTGCGAAACAGCAGTTTTACCGCAAAATCTCCGTCGAATTGGTTCGCCGCCGGCACGGTGCTGCGCTGATGAGCTCGGCTAGTTGGCGCCGACCGTCACGACCGGAGCGCCGAGGGAGTCCTCGCTCGGCGGCATCTCGGCGGCCATCCGATTGGCCTCCTCGATCAGGGTCGCCACGATCTCGGACTCCGGCACGGTCTTGATGACCTCGCCGCGCACGAAGATCTGGCCCTTGCCGTTGCCGGACGCGACACCGAGGTCGGCGTCCCGAGCCTCGCCCGGTCCGTTCACGACACAGCCCATCACCGCGACGCGCAGGGGCACGGTCATGCCCTCCAGACCATCGGTGACGTCGTTGGCAAGCTTGTACACGTCGACCTGGGCGCGGCCGCAGCTCGGGCAGGACACGATCTCAAGCTTGCGCTCACGCAGGTTCAGTGACTGCAGGATCTGCAGGCCCACCTTGATCTCCTCGGCCGGAGGCGCGCTCAGCGACACCCGGATGGTGTCTCCGATGCCCTCTCCGAGCAGGATCCCGAACGCCGTGGCGCTCTTGATGGTGCCCTGGAACGACGGTCCGGCCTCGGTGACGCCGAGGTGCAGGGGCCAGTCGCCGCGTTCCGCGAGCAGTCGGTAGGCCTTGACCATGATCACCGGGTCGTTGTGCTTGACGGAGATCTTGAAGTCGTGGAAGTCGTGCTCCTCGAACAGGCTCGCTTCCCAGACCGCGCTCTCGACGAGAGCCTCCGGGGTGGCCTTGCCGTACTTCTGCAGCAGGCTCGGCTCGAGCGAGCCCGCGTTGACGCCGATCCGGAGGGAAACGCCGGCGGCTTTGGCCGCGGCGGCGATCTTGCCCACCTGGTCGTCGAACTTGCGGATGTTGCCGGGGTTGACCCGCACGGCGGCGCAGCCGGCGTCGATCGCCGCGAACACGTAGCTCGGCTGGAAATGAATGTCGGCGATCACCGGGATCTGGCTCTTCTTGGCGATGATCGGCAGGGCCTCGGCATCGTCCCGGCTCGGCACCGCGACGCGCACGATGTCGCATCCTGATGCCGTCAATTCGGCGATCTGCTGGAGGGTGCCGTTGATGTCGGTCGTCGGCGTCGTCGTCATCGACTGCACGCTGACGCGGGCGTCACCGCCGACGAGCACCTTGCCGACCTTGATCTGACGCGACTTGCGACGCGGAGCGAGTACTTCAGGTACTTTGGGCATTCCCAGGTTGATTGCAGCCACGGCAACATTCTAGATGAGCCGGCTGGTTCTTTCCGGGGCTGAGGATTTCTCCCCTCTGACCAGCGTCGTCCGTGCCCGCGCCATGTCCCGGCCGGGTCCCGCCTCTCGCCCGAACGTCGGCGATACTGTCAGGAGAGACGACGAACACCAGGCCGGCGGCAAGCCGGAACACGATCAGAGAACACGAAGACAAAGGAGTCATCATGAGCGACATCGAAGTGGTCATCCTCGCGGGCTCGCGCACGCCCCAGGGCCGCGTCAACGGCCAGCTGTCCGCCCTGACCGCCGTGCAGCTGGGGACCGCCGCCATCGTCGGAGCCCTCGCGCGCGCCGGCGTGGCCGCCGACGAGGTCGACGCCGTACTGATGGGCCAGGTGCTCCAGGCTGGCTGCGGCCAGAACCCGGCCAGGCAGAGTTCCATCGGTGCCGGCATCCCCTGGAACGTGCCGGCGATGACGGTGAACAAGGTCTGCCTCTCCGGGCTGGCGGCGATCATCGACGCGGCCCGGCTCATCCGTCTGAACGAAGCGGATGTCGTCGTGGCCGGCGGGCAGGAATCCATGTCTCGGGCCCCGCACCTGCTGCCCGGCTCGCGCCAGGGCTGGCCGTTCGGCAGCGTCACCGTGCTGGACCACGCCGCGCACGACGGGCTCACGGATGCCTTCGACGGTTTGTCGATGGGGCTCTCCACCGAACACGTCAACACCACCCTCGGCATCGGGCGCGCCGACCAGGACGCCATCGCGGCCGCCTCACACCAACGCGCAGCCGCGGCCGCCGAGGCCGGCCTGCTCGACGGCGAGATCACGCCGATCAGCGTTCCGCAGCGCAAGGGTGAGCCGCTTCTGGTCTCCACCGACGAGGGCGTGCGGGGCAACAGCACTCCGGAGTCGCTGGGGCGCCTGCGCCCGGCCTTCGCCGCGGACGGCACCGTCACCGCCGGCAACTCGTCGCCGCTCAGTGACGGGGCGAGCGCCGTGGTGCTGAGCAGCCGCCGCTGGGCTGAGGACCACGGGCTGAGCTGGCTGGCCGTCGTGGAGGCATCCGGTCAGGTCGCCGGGCCGGACAACTCGCTGCACTCGCAGCCCGCGAATGCGATCATGCACGCACTCGACCGGCAGGGCTGGGCGGCCGGGGACCTCGACCTGGTCGAGATCAACGAGGCATTCGCCGCGGTGGCGCTCGAGTCCACCCGGGAGCTCGGTATCTCAGCCGACCGCGTCAACATCCACGGCGGCGCCATCGCGATCGGCCACCCGATCGGGGCGTCCGGGGGCCGGCTGGCCCTGCACGCGGCACTCGAACTCGCCCGTCGCGGCAGCGGCAAGGCGGCCGTCGCGCTCTGTGGCGGCGGCGGCCAGGGCGACGCGCTGCTGCTGTCCCGCTAGCGCCCCTTCTGCCGGTCGGCGGGCCTGCGCGTCCAGGGTCTTCTCGGCGCTGCTGGTGTCGCCGGCGACCGGCCAGCCAGGACGGGCGCCGTAGCCGGAACCGGCGGGGCTGGCCATTCCCCGGCGCCAGCGACGTCCGAACAGGGCGAACAGGAGCCCCAGCAGGAGGAGCCCGAACAGCGGAAGCAGGACAAGCAACCAGATCATCCCGCCGCTGTGGCCGGGACCCCCGCCGTAGCCGGGCTGGGCGGCAAGCGCGGTGAGCACTGCAGTGGAGAGCATGAGGAGTCCATTCTGTGGCGATTCGGTTCTGTGGCGATTCGGTGGCGGTCCGCCGGGAGTCCGACGAGACCGATACCCCAGTGTCGCCGTGGCCGGGCTGACGCGAATCCGCCGGGCGGAGGCACTTCGCGTCCACCCGGGGGTGTGCGCATCCGTTGACCGGCCCGCCGGAACCGCCTACTGACCCGAGCCCACCAGCCCCGCCTCGTACGCGATGATCACGAGCTGCACCCGGTCGCGGGCCGCGAGTTTGCTCATGATGCGCGACACGTGCGTCTTCGCGGTGAGCGGGCTGAGGAAGAGCCGCGGCCCGATCTCGGTGTTGGTCAGGCCGCGGCCGACCAGCCCGAGCACCTCTCGTTCGCGACCGGTCAGCCTCGCGAGCAGCGTCTCGTCGTGCGGGTCGCGGAGGTCCGGCCCCAGGCGTTCCAGCAGCCGGCGGGTCACGCCGGGCGAGAGCAGCGCGTCCCCGGCCGCGGCGACACGCACAGCGCGGATCAGCTCGGTCGGCTCGGTGTCCTTGACCAGGAAGCCGCTGGCCCCGGCGCGGATGGCCTGGGCCACGTACTCGTCCAGCTCGAAGGTGGTGACGATCACGATGTGCGTGGCGGCGAGAGCAGGGTTCTCGGTGATGCGTTCGGTGGCCCACAGGCCGTCACCGCCGGGCATCCGGATGTCCATCAGCACCACGTCGGGCCGGTGCCGGGTGACCTGCTCGACCGCCTCGGGACCGGTCGCCGCCTCGGCCACCACCTCGAGGTCGGGTTCGGACTCGAGCAGGGCCCGGAATCCCGCCCGGATCAACTGCTGGTCGTCGGCGATGACGACCCGGATCACCGGGTCCTCCCCAGCGGCAGGCGCGCCTCGACCTCGAACCCATCGCCCGAGGGCGAGACCCGCAGGGTGCCGCCGAGCAGTTCGGCGCGCTCGCGCATTCCGAGCAGGCCGCCGCCGGGGGTGATCGGGGCGTCGGCCTGCCCGAGGCCGTCGCCATCCGTCACCGTCAGCACGGCGTCGCCGCCGTCCACGGCCAGGCGCACGGCCGCGGAGCGCGTCGGCGCGTGCCGCAACACATTTGTGAGCGCCTCCTGGCAGATCCGGTACAGGGCCAGCTGGGTGGCCGCGCCGGCCGCCTCGGCGACGGGGCCGAGCTCGCCGGCCAGCTCCACGCGCATCCCCTGGTTGCGGAAGGACTCGATCAGCGCGGGCAACCGGTCGAGGTCCGGTTCGGGAGCAAGGGGCGCGGAGTTCTCCTCCGAGACGTCGGACCGAATGATGCCGAGCACCGTGCGCACCTCGTCGAGGGCGTTCTTGCTCGTGGCCTTGATGCTGGCCAGCGACTCGGCGGCCCGGTCCGGCTGGCTGTCGAGCAGGTGCAGGGCGACCCCGGCCTGCACGTTGATCTGGGAGAGCGAGTGCGCGAGCACGTCGTGCAGTTCCCGGGCGATCCGAACCCGCTCGCGCTGCTCGGCCGTTTGCCGCCGCGCGACCGCGGTGCGGCGCAGGGTGCTGATCCGGTCGCGGCGGGAGCGCAGCCACTCACCCAATCCCATCAGCGCGGCCAGCACGAGCGTCGTGAACGCGATCCGGGCCGGCTGCAGCGGGAAATCGAGAATCCCGGCGAGCCCGATGGTGGCCACCCAGACGGCGGCGACCGAGGAGTACACCCAGACCCGGGCGCCGCGAAGGATGCCGAGCACGACCGCGAAGGCCAGCGCCACGTAGGGCAGCCCGATGTCAGGACGCACCAACACCAGCGCTCCTCCGGCCGCGGCGGCGACGGCCGCGACCGGGCCGGGAAAACGGCGGGCGCCGATCAGGGCCAGTGGGCCGATCAGCGCGAGGCCCACGGCAAGGAACCAGTCGTCCGGGAGGTGGGGCTCCGCGCCGGGGAAACGCCGCCCGGGGTGTCCGGGCTCTGACGCCGACCCGCGGAGAGCGAGGATGGCGACCGTGGGCACCTGCACCAGGAAGGAGATGACGACAGGGATCCACACCCTGCCGATGATCGGAACCCGGGTTTCGTCGCCGCCGGCGCGACCCCGATCGTCGTCGTACCACGGAGCGTCGGAATCCCAGTGCTGCATCTTCCGATCGTAGTTCCGGAGCGCCCCTGCTTCGTCCGCCGACGGGCCCGGCCGGCGTACTCCGCCGGGAGTAGGCCGCTATAGCGTCCGGGGCCCTGCGGCCCGCTGCTCGCACCCTGCTCTCTGCGCCCCCGCGCCCCTAACCAATTCGACGGAGATGTTGCCCGAAACGGCCCGAAAACGCCGAAATACCGCTTTTAGGGCAAAATCTTCGTCGAATTGGTTCACCGCACCTCGGAGCGAGCGGGTCAGGCGGGTCAGCCGAAGAGGTTGATGGGCTTGACGATGTCGGCGTAGATGAGGAGCAGGCTCATGCCGCCGAGCACGATCACGACCGCGAACGTCAGCGGCATCAGCCGGGCAGTGTCGACGGGGCCCGGGTCGGGGCGCTTGAACAGCCGGGCGACCCAGCGACGCAGGCCCTCCCAGAGCGCGCCGGCCACGTGCCCACCGTCCAGCGGCATCAGCGGGATCAGGTTGAACACGAACAGGGCCACGTTGAGGGAGGCCAGAAGACCCAGCAGGCTGGCGATCTTGCTGGCCACCGGGATCGTGTCGATGCTGGCGATCTCGCCGGCGACGCGGCCGACGCCGACCACGCTGATCGGGCCGTTGGGGTCGCGCTCCCCCGGTCCGAAGGCGGCGTTTGCGATATCGACCATGCGCTGGGGCAGGTTGGCGATCATGTGCACGACGGCGCCGATGTTGTCGCCCACCGCCGGCAGCACGGCGGTCGCCGGCTGCTGCACGAGTTCGCCGGCGGGGCCGATCCCGACGAAGCCGACCTCCTGGGTGACCGCCTTGCCGGCGGAATCCTTCTCGACCTTGCCGGCGGCATCCGTCACGTACCGCTCGGTGAGTTTCGGGGTGATGGTGAGGTTCAGCGGGGAACCGTCTCGCTCGACGATGACGGTGAGGGGGGTGCCGGGCGACTCACGGATGATCGCGGTCGACTGGTCCCAGCTCGTGATGGCGGCGCCGTCGATGCTGACGAGCCGGTCGCCGGGCTGGAGGCCGGCCGCGGCGCCGGGGGCCTTCTCGTCGGTCGGTTCGCAGGCCTGGCGGGTGCTCGTGGCCGGCAGCACGCACTGGGACACGCTGCCGACGGTGGTGCTCGCCTGCGCCGTGCCGAAGCCCATGAGCAGGATCGCGAACAGCACGACCGCGATCAGCAGGTTCATCGTGGGGCCGCCGAGCATGATGATGACGCGTTTGAAGACGGGCAGGCGGTAGAACGCGCGGTGGTCCTCGCCCTCGCCGATGGTATCGGCGCTGGACTGGCGGGCATCGTCGACCATGGTCGACAGGGCGCTCTGCTTCTTCTCGGGCGCGCCCTCCTGGACCAGCTGTTTGAAGAAGCCGGTGCTGGATGCCTGCACCTTGCCGCCCTTTTTGGCCGGCGGGAACATGCCGATCATCGCTATGTACCCGCCGAGCGGCACGGCTTTCACCCCGTATTCGGTCTCGCCCTTGCGGCGGGACCAGAGCGTGGGACCGAAGCCGATCATGTATTGGGTGACCTTGACCCCGAAGGCTTTGGCCGGGAGCAGGTGGCCGATCTCGTGCAGGCCGATGGACAGGGCAAGGCCGATCACGACGACGACGACGCCCAATATGTACAGCAGCACGGTTTCCACAGTCGTAGATTACCCACACCATCCTGCGAGGGCGCTGGCCGTTCCCCCTGAGAGGTGTGGTTTGCTTGACCCAACGGATCCCTCTCACTGCGCGGATCCACCGGGAGGTCCCCTCTGTCCACGCAACACACCGTCGGTCCCATTGGCGTCAGCCTGGCCGACCGCTTTCGCATCGACGCCCTCCTCGGCACCGGGGGGATGGCGGCCGTCTACCGCGCCACCGACCTGTACTTGGGACGCACCGTGGCCGTGAAGCTGTTCCGGCTGGACGCGGCCGACGACGCCGGTCCCGAACGCCAGAGCGGCGAGGTCACCGTGCTCGCGAGCCTCAACCACTTCGCGCTGGTGACCCTCTTCGATGCCGGCACGGCCGTGATCGACGGCGTCTCACGCACGTTCATCGTGATGGAACTCGTCGACGGCACCGATCTGCGCAGCCGGATCGCCTCCGGGCCCCTGCACCCGGACGAGGTCGCCGCGATGGGCGCCGACCTGGCCGAGGCGCTGCACTACGTGCATGCGCGCGGAATCATCCACCGTGACATCAAACCGGCGAACGTGCTGCTGGCGCCCTCGGGGTTCCCCGGCCGGGCCATGCACGCCAAACTCGCCGACTTCGGCATCGCCCGCCTCTTCGACGCGACCCGGCTCACGGCGACCGGGTCGCTGCTGGGTACCGCCGGCTACCTCAGCCCCGAGCAGGCGCTCGGAACGACGATCGGGCCGCCCAGCGACGTCTACTCGCTGGGCCTCGTGCTGCTCGAATGCCTGACCGGTGAGCGCGCCTTCACCGGAACCGCGATCGAATCGGCGATGGCCCGGCTGCAGCGCCAGCCCGAAATCCCGGCCGAGCTGGGCCTGGCCTGGGCCGAGGTCCTGGGCGGAATGACGAGCCGGGAGCCCGCCGACCGGCTGAGCTCGGAGGACGCGGCCGTGCAGTTGCGCCGCCTGGCCACCGCAGAGGCCCAGACGGATGCGACGGCCCTCACCGAGGTCATGGGGGCCAACGGAATCACGGCCGCCACGGAAATTCTGCCGACGCCGGAGACGCTCGACCCCACCATGGTCCTCGCGGCCGAAGGCGCCAACGACCCCACCGAGCTCCTCGGCGCCACGGAACGCCTCGAGAGCACGGAACGCCTCGAGAGCACGGAACGCCTCGATCCGACCAGGGTGTTCGCGGCCGAGGCTCCCGACCCGACTCTGGTCTTCGCCGCCACGAAGGTCATGCCGGCCCCGGGCCGGGATGAGCCCACCGAGTTCCTCACCGCAGCGCACCCCCGCGGTGACGCACCCTCCCCCGCCCTGCCCCGCAGCAGGCGCAGACTGGTGATCGGGGTCGTCGTGGCAGCCGCGGCCATCCTGCTCGCCGTCGTGGTCTTCTCCCCCCGTGCGGCCGAACCCAGCGCGCCACCGGCCAGCTACCCGGCCGTCGACGGGCCACTCGGCACCCACCTCCAGCAGCTCCAGGAAAGCCTGACGCCATGACGCACGGCCCCCGCTTGACCCTCGCCCTGGCCACGGTGTTCCTGGTCGCCGCCACCCTGACCGGATGCTCGAACACGCCCCCGGCGCTGGACCCGGCAATCGCCGGAAAGCTGCAGTCCGGCGTGCAGGAAGTGAGCACCGACGCCGCAGCCGGTGACTTCGAAGGCGCCAAATCCGCACTCGTCGCGGTGCAGGCCGACCTGCTGACCGCAGCCGCGGCCGGCCAGGTCACCGCCGAGCGTTCGGCGCAGGTGCAATCCGCCCTCAACGTCGTCTCGGCCGACCTCGATGCGGCGATCATCGCCAGCAAGCCGGAGCCGACCGTGGCTCCCGCGCCGGCCGCCACCGCCGACCCCGGACAGGACACGGGGAAGGACAACGGGAAAGACACGTGTAAGAAGAAGGACGACAACTGCGACGACTAGCGTCGGCGGCGAATCCAGGAGGTCCCATGCCCCAGCAGCTCGTAGTCGGCGCCGGTATGATCGGCCGCCCGCTCGCCGAACGGCTTGCCGCGCGCGGGGACCAGGTCTCCATCGCCACCCGGTCGGGGGCAGCGGCCGCCGGAGCCGAGTCGGTCGTGCTCAATGCCGGTGATCCCACGGCCTTCAGCCGGGCCGCCGCGGGGGCCTCGACCATCTTCCTCTGCACCAATCCCCGCTACACCGACTGGCCCAGCCAGTGGCCGCCGGTGATAGATGCGGCGATCAAGGCGGCGACGGCGTCCGGGGCTGCCCTGGTCGTGATGGGCAACCTCTACCCGTACGGCCTGCCCGACGGGCCGATGACCGAGCATTCCCCCGAGACCACGACCGAGACGAAGGGTGTGGTGCGCCGTGAGGGCTGGCGGCTCGTACGCGAAGCCCACGAACGAGGCGAGATGAAGGCCGTCGAGGTGCGCGCGAGCGACTACTTCGGCCCGGATGTCGTCGGCACGGCCCATCTCGGAGACCGGTTCTTCACGGCGATCCTGGGCTCGAAAACGGCGAGGGTCGTCGGCCTGCCAGGCCTGGTGCACAGCTGGAGCTACCTGCCGGACATCGTGACCACCCTGGTGGCCGCGTCCGACCATGCGGGCGACTGGGGCCGGCTCTGGCATGTGCCGAGCGCCGCGATCAGCCGCTCCGAGATCGCCGACCAGCTGAACCGCCGCTACGGCAGTCGGGGCCGGGTGCGCGGCTACCCCCAGTTGCTGCTGCGCTCCCTCGGTGCGATGAACCCGATGATGCGCGAGATCTGGGCCTCGAGCTACCAGTTCCTGGTGCCCTATCTGATCGATTCCACCGAGACCGAGCGCGAACTGGGCGTCTCCGCGACCCCGTGGGCGCAGGCACTTCGCACGACCGCGGAGAGCTACCGGCGGCCCGGCGCCGCGACCTGAGCCGCGGCATCCGTCACCGTGTCGCAGTGAGCGTGCCTGCGGCCGGGCTCGCCGTCAGCCGGCGATGAGCGCGTCGGCCGCGGCCCGCGCCCAGACCTCGGCCGCGGCGAGCGACTCGCGGGTGAGCGGGCCGTCCTGCTCGTGCGCCTCGACGACCCGCTGGATGGTGTCGACGATGCCGAGGAAGCCGATGGCGCCCGCATGGAACGCCGCGACCGCCTGCTCGTTGGCCGCGTTGAACACGGCCGGGTAGGTCGATCCCGCACGCCCCACCTGTTTGGCCAGGTCGACCGCCGGGAAGGCCGCGGTGTCGAGGGGTTCGAAGGTCCAGCTGTGCGGGGTGGTCCAGTCGATCGGCACGCCGACCGCAGAGACGCGGTTCGGCCAGAACAAGCCCAGGGAGATGGGCAGGCGCATGTCGGGCGGTGAGGCCTGGGCGATCGTGGACCCGTCGATGAACTCGACCATGGAATGCACCACCGACTGCGGGTGCACGACCACGTCGATGTGCTCGTACCCGACGTCGAAGAGCAGATGCGCCTCGATCACCTCGAGGCCCTTGTTGACGAGCGTCGCGGAGTTCGTGGTGACCACCGGGCCCATGTCCCAGGTGGGGTGGGCGAGTGCCTCCGCCGGGGTGACACCCGCCAGCTGACCCCGGCTGCGACCGCGAAACGGCCCCCCGGATGCCGTCAGCACCAGGCGCCGCACCTCACGGGCAGTGCCGGAGCGCAGTGCCTGGGCGATGGCGGAGTGCTCGGAGTCGACGGGCACGATCTGCCCCGGCGCCGCCAGGGACTTCACCAGGTCTCCGCCGACGATCAACGATTCCTTGTTGGCCAGCGCGAGGGTTCGCCCGGCCCGCAGCGCGGCGAGGGTCGGCCCGAGACCCACCGAACCGGTGATGCCGTTGAGCACGACGTCGGCCTCCACATCGCGCACCAGCTGTTCGGCCTCGTCGGCGCCGAGCGCCGTGTGCTCGACCTCGAACTCGGCCGCCTGCTCGTCGAGCATGGTGCGATTGGTGCCCGCGGACAGCCCGACCACCTCGAACCAGCTGGGATTCCGCTTGATCACGTCGAGGGCCTGGGTTCCGATCGAGCCGGTGGACCCGAGAATAACTACTCGTCTGCGCACCTTTCCATGTTACGTCCGGGAGCCCGGTCCGCCCAGAGCCCCGGGCCCCCGGCCGGGGCGCGCGACGCCGTCCTTTCGTGGCGGGCGGCACCGTGGCGGTAGGGTCGTCGGATGACCGGTGCCAAGGACGAAGCTCACGACGAACCCCAGGACAAGCCTCACGTCGAACCGGTCGCCGATGAACCGGAAGCCACGAAACGGCCCGGATTCGTCTATTTCCTCGGCTACGGCATCATGGCGCCGATCGCCCGGCTGGTCTTCCGTCCCACCATCACCGGGCGCGAGAACATCCCCCGGACCGGTCCCGTCATCCTCGCCAGCAACCACCTGTCCTTCATCGACAGCATCGTGATTCCGCTGTCTGCGCCGCGGCGCGTGCAGTTCCTGGCCAAGTCCACCTATTTCACCGGCACGGGTTTCAAGGGCTGGGTCTGCCGCACCTTCTTCACCTCGATCGGCGCGGTCGGAGTCGAGCGCGGGGCCGGGCAGGCGGCGCAGGATGCCCTGGACGCCGGGCGCAGCATCCTGGAGTCCGACAGCGCCTTCGCGATCTATCCGGAGGGGACCCGGTCTCTCGACGGCCGTCTGTACAAGGGGCGCACGGGGGTGGCCTGGCTGGCTCTCACCACCGGAGCGGTCGTCGTGCCCGTCGGGCTGATCGGCACGCAGGAAATCCAGCCGGTCGGGGCGAGGTTTCCCCGCATCCGCAAGGTCACCGTGGCCTTCGGCGAGCCCCTCGACCTGCGTCGCCACGGCTCCCCCGAGTCCGGCAAGGCCCGGCGCGCCGCGACCGACGAGGTCATGGCCGCCATCCACTCCCTGTCCCATCAGGAACTGGCCGGCAAGTACAACGAATCGCCGCCGTCCGGCACGCTGCAGAAGCTCGCCGACCGCGTCTTCCCGCGCGAACGCGTCTGACTCCGGCTGCCGTCCGGGCCCGTCTCGCCGCTCTCCGGCCGGTCGGAAACACCGCGGAAATGGGCGCGACCTAAGCTGGAGTCATGTCTGCAGAGTATTCGGTACCCCAAAAACGCAAACTCGTGACGGCCCTCCCCGGCCCCAAATCGGTCGAATTGCAGGAACGTCGCCTGCGCTCGGTGTCTCGCGGCGCCGGCACGCTGGTCAATATCTACATGGATCACGGAGCCGGCGCGATCCTCGTTGACGTGGACGGCAACCAGATCATCGACCTCGGTTGCGGCATCGGCGTGACCACCATCGGCCACGCGAACCAGGACGTGGCCGCGGCCGCCGCCGCGCAGGCCGCCAAGCTCACGCACACCCTGTTCACAGTCACTCCCTACGAGAACTACGTAGCGGTCGCCGAGAAGCTCGCCGAGATCACCCCCGGTGACTTCGAGAAGCGCTCCGTCCTGGTGAACACCGGCGCCGAAGCCGTCGAGAACGCCGTGAAGATCGCCCGCAAGTTCACCGGCCGTCGCGCCATCGTGGCGCTCGACCACGCCTTCCACGGCCGCACCAACCTGACCATGGCGATGACCTACCGCCCCTGGCCGGAACGAGCCGGCATGGGACCCTTCCCCGGCGAGATCTACAGCGTGCCGACCAGCTACCCCTACCGGGACGGCCTGACCGGTGAAGAAGCCGCCGAGAAGACCATCGACTACATCAACACCCACATCGGCGCCTCCGAGATCGCAGCCTTCTTCATCGAGCCGATCCAGGGCGACGGCGGCATCGTCATCCCCGCCCCCGGCTACTTCAAGCGGCTGAGCGAATTCTGCACAGAGAACGGCATCGTCTTCGTCTCCGACGAGATCCAGGCCGGCATCGCCCGCACCGGCACCTGGTACGCCATCGAGCACCACGGCGTCGTGCCCGACCTGGTCACAACGGCCAAGGGCATCGCCGGCGGATTCCCGCTGGCCGCGGTCACCGGCCGCGCCGATATCATGGATTCCGTGCAGCCCGGCGGAATCGGCGGCACCTTCGGCGGCAACCCGGTCTCCACCGCGGCGGCCCTCGCGGTCTTCGACCTGATCGAGCGCGATGACCTCCTCGGCGAGGCGCAGCGGGTCGAGAAGGCGCTCTGGGCGCGCATCGGCGACTGGCCCCAGCGGTTCTCCGTCGTCGGCGACGTGCGCGGTAAGGGCGCCATGTTCGGCGTGGAGCTCGTGCACCCCGGCACGACCACGCCGTACCCCGAGGCACTCACCGCCATCATCAAGCACGCCACCACCAACGGTGTAATCGTGCTGGATGCCGGCAGCTGGGACTCCGTGCTGCGCATCATGCCGTCAGTCGTCATCTCCGAGGAACTGATCGACGACGCCGCCACCGTAATCGAGGAGACCCTCGCCGCCCTGTCCGGCCTGTAGTCCCTTCCGGCGCGGCCTCCCCCGGTCGCCTCTCCCGGTCGTGTCACCCCGTCACCCCGTCGCATCCGTTCGCCGAGCCGTGAGTTTCGCCCCATTTTCTTGAAAAAATGGGAGTCAAGCTCACGGCTCGGCGGGTGGTGGCTCGGCGCTTGGTGGGCGGGTGGTGGGCGCGTGGTGGCTTAGTGGGTGACGGCTACCGTGACCGGTTGGTGCGTGACCGGGAAGTTTACGGATGCGCCGATGAAGCACAGGCGCGCCGCCTCGGCGTGCAGGGACTGGGCGAGTTCCAACTGGCCGGGATCGGAAACCGTCACCTGCGGGCGGAGGATCGCCTCGGTGAAGCGGCCGCCGCCATCCGGGGTCTGCACCATCGAGCCGACCGCGTCATCCGTGTAGGCGACAACG
Source organism: Cryobacterium sp. TMT4-10 (assembly GCF_004403275.1). Taxonomy (NCBI): domain Bacteria; kingdom Bacillati; phylum Actinomycetota; class Actinomycetes; order Micrococcales; family Microbacteriaceae; genus Cryobacterium; species Cryobacterium sp. TMT4-10. Next base: position 95,582 of record NZ_SOGU01000027.1, on the reverse strand, counting down.
GTGACGCCGTACCGGACCGCCACGTGCAGGAACGACAGCAGGTGGCACTCGCTCAGGGCCGCGAGCAGCAGTTCCTCCGGATTCCACCGGTCTGCGTTCCCATGGAAGCTGCGGTCGGCCGATGCGCTGATCGGCTCCTTGCCGGCCGCCTCGATCAGGTGTTCCCGGCCGTAGTCGCGATAGCCGCTGGTGCCGGTGCCCCGGTTGCCGGTCCAGGCGACACTCACGGCGTAGCGATGTGCACCGATCACGGCGCCTCCTTTTGGATTCTGAAGCAGACCTCAAGCCCTGGGAACCGATTCTCGCAGCAAAACGCCGCGCCGGGCGTGGACCGGATCGGTAAACTGGTCACACCATGACTGACACGATGACGCCTTCGACCACCCCGTCCACCCCCGCCGCACCGGTTTACACGGTGACGCAGGAACGCAGGATCGTGACCGCGGTTCCGGGCCCGAAATCGGCCGACCTGCAGAAGCGCCGACTGGCCACCGTGTCCGGCGGCGTCGCCAGCGCCCTGCCCGTCTACATCGCCCAGGCCAACGGCGCGATCCTCGTCGACGTCGACGGCAACCAGTTCATCGACCTCGGCGCCGGCATCGGCGTGACCACGATCGGCCACACCGAGACCAGCGTCGTCGCGGCCGCCGTCGCCCAGACCCAGGACTTTATCCACACCCTCTTCACCATCACGCCCTACGAGGAGTATGTGCGCGTCTGCGAGCTGCTCGCCGAGCACACCCCCGGCGATTTCCCGAAGAAATCGGTGCTGATCAACTCGGGCGCCGAAGCCGTCGAAAACGGCGTCAAGATCGCCCGCAAGTACACCGGCCGCCGCGCCGTGGCCGTACTGGACCACGCCTACCACGGCCGCACCGTGCTGACCATGGCCATGAACTACAAGGCCATGCCCTACGCCACCGGCTACGGCCCCCTCGCCAGCGACGTCTACCACGCCCCCAGCTCCTACCCCTATCACGACGGACTCAGTGGCGCGGATGCCGCGGCGCGCACGATCGCGTACCTGGAGAAGGTCGTTGGCGCCAGCGACCTGGCCTGCCTGGTGGTCGAGCCCATCCAGGGTGAGGGCGGCTTCATGGTTCCGGCCGAGGGCTTCTTCACCGCTCTGCAGACCTGGTGCACGGCCAACGGGGTCGTCATGATCGCCGACGAGATCCAGAGCGGCATGGCCCGCACCGGCAAGTACTACGCCAGCGAGCACTTCGGCTGGACCCCCGACCTCGTACTCACCGCGAAGGGCATCGCCGGCGGAATGCCGCTGGCCGCCGTCACCGGTCGCGCCGAGATCATGGACGGCTCCCAGCCCGGCGGGCTCGGCGGAACCTTCGGCGGAAACCCGGTCTCCTGCGCGGCCGCGATCGCCGTCTTCGAGTCGATCGAACGCAACGACCTCCTGGCCGAGGGCGTGCGGATCGAGAACACGCTGCGCGCCGGTCTCGGGGCGTTGAAGGACAAGTACGACATCATCGGCGACATCCGTGGCCGCGGCGCCATGATCGCCATCGAACTGGTGCAGCCGGGTACCGGCGACACCACCAAGGCGCCGAACGCCGCCGCCGTGTCGTCCATTGCCACCTACGCCGCTCAGCACGGTGTGCTGCTGCTCACCGCCGGAACCTACGGCAACGTGCTGCGCTTCCTGCCCAGCCTCGCCGTGACCGACGCCCTCCTCGCCGATGCCCTCGCGGTCATCGACGACGCGATCGCCGCGCTCTAGGCGTTCGCACCCGTGCACCTCACACACGACTCACTCACCGACGCCCCCGCCCACACCTTCACGGTCGGCGACGCGGTCGAACTGGCGACGATCGAACGCAACGGCTTCATCGAGTCCCGGCACGCCGGGTCGGCGGTCGTCCTGACCAGCGAGGGCGCGGTCCTCCGCGCCCTCGGCGACGTCACGAGCCCGGTTTTCCCGCGCTCGTCGATGAAGCCGTTCCAGGCCATCGCCGTGATGGCCAGCGGGGTCACGCTGCGAGGCGAGGACGCCGCGATCGCGACATCGAGCCACAGCGGCACACAGCGGCACGCGGATCTCGTGCGCGCCCTGCTGTCCCGCGCGGGGATCCCCGAGACGGCGCTAGCCTGCCCGGCCGCCTGGCCGAACGATTCCGCCACGCGCGACGCCCTGGTGCGCCTGGGCGCCGGCAAGGCCCCGGTCTACATGGAGTGCTCTGGCAAGCACGCGGCCATGCTCGTGGCCTGCAAGCAGAACGGCTGGGCCCTGTCCGGCTACCTCGAGCCGGAGCATCCGCTGCAGAAGAGAATCCTCGACGTCGTCGAGCGGTTCACCGGTGAGCGCCCCTCCGCCACCGGCATCGACGGCTGCGGCGCGCCCGTGCACGCCCTGTCGCTGACCGCCCTGGCCCGCGGCATCGCCCGCATCGCAACGTCCAAGTCCAACTCCCCGTTCGCGATCTACCGCGAAGCCGGTTTCCTGGCCGAGGCCGTGCGCCAGCATGGTTGGGTCGTGGCCGGACCCGGTCTGCCGGACACGATCGTGATCGAGCGTCTGGGCCTGTTCATCAAGACCGGCGCCGAAGGGATCATGGTGGCCTCGGCCGCCAACGGCGTCACCGTCGCCCTCAAGATGCTGGACGGCAACCTGAGGGCCGCGACCATCGTCGCCCTGCGCCTGTTGGCGGATGCCGGCGCGATCGCGCACACCGACGTGGAGGCCATCCTGCCGGACCTCGGCCTCACCGTGTACGGCGGAGGCCGGCCGGTCGGCCAGGTCAGCGCCAGCTACATCTAGCCGCCCCCGTGCGCGACCACAGCTGAAACCCGACCGGACCCGGCGTTTTCGTCGGGGCCGGTCGGGTTCGCTGCGTCAGGCCTGCTTGGCCAGCCGCTTCGCCCGCGCCGCCTGGGACACCTGCGTGGTGACCACGATGACCAGGGCGAAAATGAACACCGCGGATGCGATCACGTTCGCCTCGGCCGGGATCCCCCGGGCGGCGGACACGTAGATGTACTTCGGGAAGGTCGTCACGGCGCCGGAGTTGAAGTTCGTGATGATGAAGTCGTCGAAGCTCAGCGCGAAGGACAGCAGTGCGGCGGCCAGGATCCCGGGCAGCAGCAGGGGGAACGTGATTCGCATGAACACCTGCGTCGGCGAGCCGTAGAGATCGCGCCCCGCCTCTTCCAGCGCCGGGTCCAGGCTGGAGACGCGCGCCTTGACGGTCACCACCACGAAGCTGATGCAGAACATGATGTGGGCCAGGATGATCGTGAGCATGTCCTTCGGCACCCCGATCGACAGGAACTGCGCGGCGAGCCCGGCACCGAGCACGACCTCCGGCGTGGCCATCGGCAGGAACAGGAACAGGCTGGTCTGCGACCGGAACTTGAACCGGTACCGCACGATCGCGATCGCGATCATGGTGCCAAGGGCGGTGGCCACGATGGTCGCCACGACGCCGATGATGATGCTGTTCGCGAACGCCTCGCAGACGGCGCCGTTCTGCACGGCGCAGACGTTGAGCCACTTGTCGAAGGTGAACCCGCGCCAGGTGATGTTCGACTTGAGCGAGTCGTTGAACGAGAAGACGAAGGTGTACACGATCGGCACCATCAGGAAGGTCAGCGCCAGAACCGTGTACAGCGGGAGCAGCCATTTGCCCAGTGAGATCTTCACAGCAGTTCCTCCGTGCCCGCGCGCTTCACATAGATGCCCACGACGATCAGGATCACCGACATCAGGATGATCGACAGCGCCGCCGCCGCCGGGAAGTTCTGGAGAACGAGGAAGTTGGCCTCGATCACATTCCCCATCATCTGGGTGTCCGGTCCGCCGAGAAAGTCCCGGCTCGCGTTGATGTAGTCACCGGCCGCCGGGATGAACGTGAGCAGCGTCCCCGCCACGATCCCCGGCATCGACAGCGGGATGGTGATCTTGCGGAACACCTCGAACGGATGCGCGTACAGGTCGCTGCCCGCTTCGAGGTATCGCAGGTCGAGCCGCTCGAGCGTCGTGTACAGCGGCAGGGTCATGAACGGGATGAAGTTGTAGGTGATCCCGAAGATCACGGCGATCGGGGTGCCGGTGAAATGGGCATCCGTGGGCATCAGGGACAGCGCCTTGAGCGAGGTCATGATGAACGACTCGTCGGACAGGATCTGCTTCCAGGCCAGGGTGCGGAGCAGGAAGCTGATGAAGAACGGAGCGATCACCAGCACGAGCATGAGGCTCTGCAGCAGCGGCCATTTCCGGGCCTTCACCCCGATGAAATAGGCCAGCGGGTAGCTGAACAGCAGGGCCAGGACGGTGGCGATCAGCGCATAGCCGAACGAACGCACGATGTGCGGCCAATACGCCTGGACCACGTCGACGTAGTTCTCCCACCTGAAGGCGTAGTCGAACTGGCCGATGTCGCCGAACTCGGTCGGCTTCTGGAAGGACGTCAGCAGCAGCGACACCAGCGGCGCGAGGAAGAACAGGACCAGGTACAGGATGCCCGGAAGCAGCAGGAGCAGGGCGATCGGGCTCCTGCGCCGAGCCGCCGGCTCGGGCGCGGTGGTGGTGGCAAAGGCCGCGAATGCCATCTAGGCCCCCCCGAGCTCCGAGAGGAGGGAATCGCGTTTCTGGGTGGCGATGCTGCGGGTGGAGGTGTCGGCCTCGAAACGGGGTTCGTCCGACGGGTCGTCGTCGAGTCCGAAGCCGTGCTCGATGTTCCAGCTCATCCAGACCTCGTCGCCCTCACCGGCGACCGGGCCGAAGGCCATGTTCTGGGCGAAGACGACGAGGGTGCCGAGGCCGGGCACCTCGACCAGATACTGGGTGCTCACCCCGCTGAACGAGACGTCCACCACCCGGCCGGGGCCCACGATGTTGCGGTTGACGTCGTCCGCGGGTGCCTCGACGTGCAGGCTCAGCTTCTCGGGGCGCACCCCGACGGTCACCTCCCCGGCGTGCCGGTGCGCCCGGGCGGCCGGGACCACGACTCGCTGCCCGGCCACGTCCACGGAGATCGCCTCGCTGGTGCTGCCGACCACCGGGCCGGTGAACAGGTTCGACTGGCCGAGGAAGTTGGCGACGAACGCCGTTCTCGGCAGTTCGTAGAGCTCTTCGGGGGCGCCCATCTGCTCGATCCGGCCCTTGTTCATGACCGCGACGGTGTCGGCCATGGTCATGGCCTCCTCCTGGTCGTGGGTGACGTGCAGGAAGGTGAGACCGACCTCCTCCTGGATGGTCTTCAACTCGAGCTGCATCTGGCGCCGGAGCTTGAGGTCGAGGGCACCGAGCGGCTCGTCGAGCAGCAGCAGGGCCGGCCGGTTGACGATCGCCCGGGCCAGGGCCACCCGCTGCTGCTGCCCACCGGACAGCTGCTGCGGTTTGCGCGACGCCAGGTGGTCCAGCTCCACCAGGCGGAGCGCCTCATGGGCTTTGGCGACCGGGTCGTCGATGCGGCGCCGGCGCAGCCCGAACGCCACGTTCTCCAGCACCGTCATGTGCGGGAAGAGGGCGTAGCTCTGGAACACCGTGTTCACCGGGCGCTGGAACGTCTTCTGGTGCGTGACATCCGTGCCGCCGATCAGGATCCGTCCGGCCGTCGGCTCCTCCAGCCCGGCGACAAGGCGCAGAGTGGTGGTCTTGCCGCAACCCGACGGGCCGAGCAGGGCGAAGAACGACCCCGCGGGAATCTTCAGGTCGAGGTGCTCGATCGCGGTGAAGCCGGGGAAACGCTTCTGGATGCCCACCAGCTCCAGGTCGGCCCCCGCGCTGGCGAACGCGCCGGTTGCCATTCCTACGAACCCAGCAGGATGCTCTGGAACGCCGCGTCGTACTTCTGCTCTTCGGCGCCGGACAGGTTGCGGAAGACCTTCGCCTTTTTCAGGGTGGCCTCGTCCGGGAAGATCAGTTGGTTGTTCGCGAGTTCCGGGTCGATCGCCATGGCGGCTTCCTTGGCTCCGACGACGGGCGTGATGTAGTTCACGTACGCCGCGACCTCGGCCGCGACGGCCGGGTCGTAGTAGTAGTTGATCAGTGTCTCGACGTTCTTCTTGTGGGTGGCACCGATCGGCACCAGGAAGTTGTCGTTCCACAGCGTGCCGCCCTTCTCCGGCACGGAGAAGCCCCACTTGTCGCCGTTCTCGGCGTTGAGCTGCACGATGTCGCCCGACCAGACGATGGCCGCGAGGGTGTCCTCGTTGATGAGGTCCTCCTTGTAGGCGTTGCCCTTGATGTTGCGAACCTGGCCGTCCGAGACCTGCTTGGACAGCTCGTCGATCGCGGCGTTGTACTCGTCGTCACCCCAGTCCCCGGAGATGTCCACGCCCTGGTCGAGCATGATCAGGCCCACGGTGTCGCGCATTTCGGACAGGACGCCGACGCGGCCCTTGAGCTCGGGGGCCCAGAGGTCCTGCACCGAGGTCAGGCCACCCGGCAGCTTCTCCTTGTTCCAGCAGATGCCGGCGAACCCGCCCTGCCACGGCACGCTCATCTTGCGGCCGGGGTCGAATCCCACGTCTTTCAAGGACGGGAAGAGGTTCTTCAGGTTGGGGATGTTGGCGTGGTCCAGTTCCTGCGTGTAGCCGAACCGAATCATCCGGCCGACCATCCAGTCGGTGAGGCAGACGGTGTCCGCGCCGATGTCCTTGCCGAGCGCCAGTTGGTCCTTGACCTTGCCGTAGTAGGTGTTGTTGTCGTCGACCGCCTCGGTGTACTCGACCTTGATGCCGGTCTCGGCCTCGAACGCCTGGAGGGTGGGGTAGTTGCCGGCGTCGTCGACGTCGATGTAGAGAGCCCAGTTGTCCCAGCGCACGAGTTTGCTGGTGGCGGATTTGTCCGCAGCTGCCGTGGGCTTGCTCTTGGCGCCCCCGCTGGAACAGGCGGCGAGGGCGAGGGCGGCTGCTCCGCCGCCCGCGCCGGCCAGGAGAGTGCGACGCCCCATTTTGGCCTGCTGGGCCTGACGGATGAGCTGCTGAATCATGGGATCGGCGGGCAACGGCCTGGGCAACATGTTCGGGTCTCCTTGCGTTTTTCAGCGGGGATCTAACACACACAACTTAGCGAGTTGCTAGATACTCGCACAGGACGGCCGTTTCTTCACCCAAGAGTGACCAAATCGTTAATTGTCGCCGCGGTTTCTCACGGAATCAGCACTCCCCCGGCAGAAACGCACTCGAAAAGGGCGGTTGGGCGAAGGTAGGATTTCGGGCATGGACGTTGGGGTCCACAGCAGCCGGAAGGAGCACCATGAAGGTCGCAGTCCCCGCAGAGGTCAAAAACAACGAATTCCGGGTCGCGATCACGCCCGCGGGGGTGCAGGATCTGGTGGCCAACGGCCACGAGGTGCTGATTCAGACGGGGGCGGGCCTCGGTTCGTCCATCACCGATGAGAGCTATGGCGCGGCCGGGGCGACCCTCATGCCGGATGCCGCGTCCGCCTGGGCCGCCGCCGACCTGCTGCTCAAGGTCAAGGAGCCCGTCGCCGCCGAATACGGCTACTTCCGCCCCGACCTGCTTCTTTTCACGTATCTGCACCTCGCCGCCGAGCCGGCACTCACCCACGCGCTGCTGGCGAGCGGGGTCACGGCCATCGCGTACGAGACCGTGCAGCTTCCCAACCGCACGCTTCCGCTGCTCGCACCTATGAGCGAGGTCGCGGGTCGCCTCGCCCCCATCGTCGGCGCCAACGCGATGCTCAAGCCCAATGGCGGCCCGGGCCTGCTCGTCCCCGGCGTGCCGGGCACCCACCCGGCACGGGTCACCGTGCTCGGCGGCGGTGTGGCCGGCACGGCAGCCATGCAGGTCGCACTCGGGCTCGGCGCGCAGGTCACGGTGCTCGACACCAACCTGTTCCGTCTGCGCGAACTCGACGCCCTGTACTTCGGCCGCGTGCAGACGATCGCCTCCAACAGCTACGAGATCGACAAGGCGCTCCTCGACTCCGACCTGGTCATCGGCTCGGTGCTGATCCCCGGGGCGAAAGCCCCGAAGCTGGTCAGCAACGAACTCGTTTCCCGGATGAAGCCGGGGAGTGTGCTCGTGGACATCGCGGTCGATCAGGGCGGATGCTTCGCCGACTCCCACCCGACGACGCACGCGGACCCCACGTTCATGGTGCACCGGTCGCTGTTCTACTGTGTCGCCAATATGCCCGGCGCCGTGCCGAACACTTCGACCTACGCCCTCACGAACGCGACCCTGCCCTATGTGCGCATGATCGCGAACCGGGGCTGGAAGGATGCCGTGCTCGCGGATGCCGCGCTCGCCCTGGGCCTGAACACGGTCGGCGGGCTGGTCACCAGCGCCCCGGTGGCCAGCGCCCACGGGCTTCAGTTGCGCGCGCTCTCGGACGCGCTCGGCTGACCCGGGCCTGCCCGGTCCTCCGCTTCCCTCTCCCGCGTCTTCCCTCTCCCGCGTCTTCCCTCTCCCGCGTCTTCCCTCTCCCGCGTCTTCCCTCTCCCGCGTCGCCCGTCACGAGCCCGCCGGCAGCACGGCCCGGCGCACCGTTCCATCCGGGCGGATCGCCCACATCCGCCCCCGTCCGGGAGCGAGCGGCGGCGGCAGGTCCCGCCGGCGGCTGATCATCCAGTAGTCGGCGAGGCTGCAGCCGTCGAACACGAGTTCCGCGCGCGGCTTGAGGGACGCGAGCAGGGACCAGTGCGTCTGCCACGCGTCCACGTCACCGACGAAGACGGTTCCGGCCCCGGGAAGCGTCGCCCGCAGTTGCGAGGCATCCGTCATTCGGCCGAGATCCACGATTTCGGCGCCACCGGCGGCCCGGAACGCAGCGGCCGTGCGGGGCGGGGAACCCGAAACCACAAGCAGTGTGCGGTCGGGCCCCGTGGCGAGGTGCTCGGCGACTCCCGCCTCGGCGCCGCGGGCCGCGAGTGCCACGCAGCGGGCCACGGCGCCCGGTTCCGGGCAGAGGAGCTGGATGCGGTGGCCCTGCCACGTGCCTCCGCCCGCCGGCATTGTGTCGTCGAACGAGGCTGCCGTTCCCCCGGCCCCGACGTGTTCGGCCACATCGGCGAGCCGCAGGAGCAGCCTGTTCTGGCACAAGGAGGGCAGCACCTGCAACGCCCCGGCAAGCCGTTGGGCGGCGACGACGACCCGCAGCCCGCCCTCTCCGCCGTCGCGGAGCAGCCCGGCCAGCAACTCGAGCGCGGCCGGGCGGTAGTCCTGATCCCAGCGGGCGTAGACGGAATCGAAGTCGTCAATCAGCAGCAGGCGCCCGGCCGGACCGACGTCGCTGTCGAGGAGGCGCCGAGCACGGTCGAGGGCGTCCCACACTCCCTCGACGTGAGGCGGGACGAATTCAACCTGGCACGGTGCGTCCGGCGCGGACGCAGACTGCTCGGCCAGGGATGCCAGCACGCCGGTCTTGCCGGCGCGGGAAGCGCCGAGCACGAGCAGGTTTCCGCCGAGGAACGGCTGGTAGCGGGCCACCCGGTAGCGCTGCCGCTCGGGTTCGTCGAGCAACCCCAGCAGAGACGTCGGTCCGGGGCCTGGTCGGGATTCCGGCGCCCGTCCCGGCGAGGTGGACGGGGCGGACTCTGCATCTTCGGCGGACTCGGCGGACTCGGCAGCATTGGCGGCCTCCACCGCCCAAATATCCTCGCGGGTCACCGTGACCGGCAGCACGTCGAGCCACGGGCGCCGCGGGGCGGGTCCGTCCAGGGCTGGCGCGCCGTCGACGTGGTCGAGGACCCGGTCGGCGATGGCGCGGATCTCGCTCTCCGAGGTCGTGGCGATCTGGCAGAGCACCGGCGCGCCCGCCGCGGTGGCGATCAGGCAGCGTCCCGGGTGTTCGGCGGACAGCGCCGCCGCGGCATCCGTTCCCAGCACGGCCACGCTGTCGGCGCGGTTGTTGACCCGCAAGGATATCCGCAGGGTGCAGTTGGCCAGGAGGGCGTCGCGGACGACGCCGTTCGGGCGTTGCGTGCAGAGGATGAGGTGAACTCCCAGCGACCGGCCCCGGGCGGCGATGTCGACGAAGAGCGCATGCAGCTCGGGGAAAGCCGTGAGCATGGTCGCGAATTCGTCCACCACGATCACGAGTCGCGGGAGCGCCGCGGCCCCGCCTCTCTTCCCCAGCTCGACCAGGTCGCGGGCGCCGGCACCGCGGAGCACGCGTTCGCGGTGGCGCAGTTCGGCGGCCAGGCTGGCCAGCGCCCGGGCGGCCTGGCGCCCGTCGAGGTCGGTGATCAGTCCCACGCAGTGCGGCAGGGCGCCGAGCGGCGCGAACGCGGCGCCGCCCTTGAAATCGACCAGCAGGAACGTCACCTCGCTCGGCACGAACGCCGCCGCCATCGCGGCGACCCAGGTCACGAGCAGCTCGCTCTTGCCGCTGCCCGTGGTGCCGCCGACCACGGCGTGCGGGCCGGCGCCGACCAGGTCCAGCGACACCTCGCCGTGCATCGCCAATCCGACCGGGCAGCTCAGCCCGGCCGGAAAGCTCGGTCCGGGGCCGTCGCCCCGGCCCGGTTCGAGCACGGGACGGGTGCCAGAGACTCGGTGGCCGGGGAGATCGGACAGGCGAACCGTGGCGGGAACCGACGGTTGCCTGCGGCCCAGCCCGGCCGCCGCGGCGCGCTCGCGCAGTCGTGCGGCGACCGAGGCGGCCTGTTCGACGCTGACCAGTTCGGGCTGGAATCCCAGCCCCCGGGCGTGCCGCCCGGACCGCAGGATCTCGGCCCGGCCCGGACCGTGCACCCGCACGATGGTGTCGCAGCCCCAGGGAAGTTCGCCCGGCGTAGGGGCGAGAGCGAGGATCATCCGGGAGCCGGCCGGGGCCGGGGCGGGCTGAGCCGGAGCCTCGCAGACCAGAATTTCCGGACGGGGGGCCGCCCCGGGGGTACCCCGAGGCAGCGCCCGCGCCCAGGACCAGCCGGTGCCCGGCGGCACGGCCAGCACGATCTGGTCGGGCGGCAGCCCGCAGACCAGTTGCACCAGGAGCCCGCGGGCCAGCGCACGCGTCAGCGGGAGCGGACCGGCGATGCCGATGCCCGCAACCGCCTCGGCGGTGATCGGAGCGTCTGCCAGAGTGGCGGCCGTGTCCCGCAGCTCGCGGTGTTCGTCCAGGCCGGCCCCTCCTTCCAGCCGGAGGCCGCTCTCCACCGGGCCGGAGCCCAGGGCGACCAGCCCGTCGGTACCCGTGCCCACCGCTCCCGGGTTCGGGGCGACCGCGAGGCTGTCCGCGGTGGGGGTGCGCTGCCACCGGTCGTGGCGCAGGAGATCGTGCCGCACTGAGATTTCCGTCCGCAGGGCCGCAAGGGCCTCTCTCTCGTCGGTCGCGGCCCGGCGCCGGCCCCGACGATTCGTGCGACGGGCGTCGAGCATGCTCGCCACAGCGATCACCGGCCCGAGGATGGCGAACAGCAAAACAAAGGCCGAGCCGGTGATCATCCAGATCATGCCGGCCACGGCCAGCGGCGCCAGGCTCGCGATCACCGGAAACCCGGCCGCGGGAGGGTCAGCCGCCCGGGGCGGGAGGGTCAGGGGCACCTGGGCTCGGATCACCCGGCAAGCTCAGCACCCGGGCGAATCCCCGGCTCGCGCCGAGGCGGCATCCGTGCACTCTCGCCGCCCCCGCCCGCTGGGGAGGAACCGGCCGCCCCGCCCGCGCAGGCTCACCCCGAGTCGGGCCACCGTGTCGACCCTGTAACCAATTCGACGGAGATTCTCCGTTAAAACAGCTATTCGTGGGCGTACGGGCCTGATTTGGGCAAAATCTCCGTCGAATTGGTTCGGGGACTCGCTAGTTGAGGATAAAGAACTGGTCGGCGAGGTCGACCCGCGAGCCGCGGGGCACGAGGTAGCGGCGGCCCGGTTCGCACCGGACCGAGACCGCGTCCGGGCGACGGATGATGGTGCCGTTGCCCGAGAAGCGGTCACTGATCCAGAATTCGCCGTCGTGCTGCCCGAATTCGAGGTGACTCTTGGACACGGAACGGCCGAGGTCGTTGACCTGCACCAGCAGATCGAAGTGCTCGGCCGGCTGAGGAAGAGGCCGGCGGCCGACCAGCCCCGTCCCGTTTGCCGAGACGGTCTCGCCGGTGCTGAACTGGAGCACGAACAGCGCGGGCGCCGGGGCGGGAGTCGCAACGGGAACCGGAGCCGGAACCGGAACCGGAACCGGAACCGGAACGGGAACCGGAACCGGAACGGGAACGGGAACCGGAGCCGGAACGGGAACGGGAGCCGGAACGGGAGCCGGGACGGGAGCGGTGGTTGGAACGGGAGCCGGAGCCGGGACCGGGACCGGAGCCGGGACCGGCGGCGCCCCGAGGCGCCCGTCGGCGCCGATCGGGACGGAGATCACGACCCGCTGCGGCGGCAGCGGCTGGATGATGGTGGTGTCGCTGGGCCGAGGGTCTGACCGTTTGCGGGTCTTCGGGGTTGCCGTGCTCGAGCTGCCGCATTCGCCACAGAACATGGCGCCGACGGGCAGCTGTGCCCCACAGATCCGGCAGTTCACGAACCGACTCCTCCCGGGCCGCGGCCTCCCCCTCGTGGAGCCGACCGTCGAACGGATGCCCCTCCAGCGTAGCGACCCAGTGACCGCAGGGAGACGAGGGCTCGCAGCCGGGCGAGGCGCTTCTTCCCCGCGTTGAGGTCACGGCGATGTTCGGCGACCAACAGCCACACCTCGTCGGCGGTGGCACTGCCCGGCCGGTCCGGGGCGAAAACCGCCCGGTCGACCGCCGCGGCGAACACCAGTGGCCGCATCCCGCCCACGGTTCGGGCCAGTTCGGTGCGGGTCGCCCCCGCCGGCACCGAGATGCCATGGTCGAGCGCGGCGTCGGCGAATTCGCGCCAACCGCCCCGGATCCGGTCCAGGGGCGCCGGACGGGTGCGTCTAAGCCGGCGGCGCCGGGCCTTGGCCGCGATGATGAGCAGGAAGGGCGAGAGCACGACGGCCAGGCCGAGCAGGCTCCAACCGGCCACTTTCGCCGCGGCGAGCAGGAAGGCGAGGAAGGGGCTGAGCGGTGCCGGCGGGTCCTCGACCGAGTTCTCGGGCGGGGCCGGGTCCCGCTGTTCCGCGATCTCCGGAATGGCCGGTGGCACCACGGTTTGCGGCCGGGACACCACGGTGGGGTCGTCGGGCTGCTTCGCTGGGATGTCGCGCAGCGGAGGGTTCGGATCGAGCGTGACCCAGCCGGTCGTGGACTGCACCTCGATCCAGGCCGAGAGGTCGGACCCCACGACGGTGACCGTGCCGGTCGCGTCGGCCCCGGCTCCGTCTCCGCTGCGGGGAACGAAGCCGACCACGACCCGGGCCGGGAAACCGAGCCGCCGTGCCATCAGAGCCGCCGCCACGGAATACTGTTCGGCATCGCCGAGCATGGGCTGGTCGGTGAACAGCTGGCTGATCCGGTCGGCTCCGTGCCCCGACCGGCTGACCGGCTCGTCCGCGCCGACGCCGTGGCTGACGTAGCCGTCCGCTCGGAGCCCGTCCAGCATCGACTGGAGTTGCACGCCGGGGGCGTCTTCGGCGTTCACATAGCCGGCCAGGGCCTGTTCGAGTTCGTCCGGGAGGACGCTGAGCGGCGGCAGGACGGCGGGGCCCGGGCGCAGGCCGGCCAGCGCATCCGGCGACCGCGGGACCACGCCGACGCTGCGATAACTGTCGCCCCGGGCCAGCCCGGTCAGCACCGCGGCCGTGCCGCTGTTGTCGTTGTAAAAGAACGAGTCTGAGCGCGCACTGCTCGTCGGGCCGCTGAACCGGATCCGTTCCAGCTGGCCCGCCCCGGGCACCCACACCCCGGTGTAGCCGTCGATCGTGACGGCCAGGGTCACCTGGTCGCCATCGATCCGGGACTGGTCGAGGCGGTCGGGCAGGCGCGTGAACGATCCGGAGGCGCTGCTCACCTGCTCGCTGCCGACCGAGTACACGACGCCGTCGTACCCGTCGAGGGTGGCCAGTCGCAGCCGCCCTCCCTCGGGCAGGCCCGCGACCTCGAGCAGTGCGGCCTCGGCTCGGGCGGGCTGAAGATAGCTGCGGAACTCGCTCAGCGGGCTCGGGTAGTCCCGCGGGTCGAACGGCTGCTGCACGCGTGCGCGCAGCACGTCACGTGGAGCGGATGCCGGGAGCGCGATCGCGGCCGCCGTGCCCGCGGCCACAGCCACGGCGACGATGACGCTGGCGCCGACCAGTCCGCGGACCGCCGCGAAACGGCGATCCGCCGTCGACGCGGTCGTTCGGCGCGACTGTTGCGCGACCAGGCGCACCACGGCTCCGCGGCGCACGGCGCGGAACCAGAGCAGCCAGAACAGGAGCACGACGAAGAGCGCGAGGCCGGTGGCGATCGGGGCGGACGGGACGGTGGGTCCGAGGCCGATGCCGGCGATGAACAGCGCCGCCGGGGCGAGCGCGCCGAGTTCGCCGATCCGCGCGCGCAGGGCGACGGAGAGGCCGATCACGGTGCTGAGTAGAACGAGAATGAAGGCGGGCACGAGCAGGGTCTGGTAGGACCCGACCGGCAGCACGATCGTGACGAGCTGCTTCCAGCTCAGCGCGGTCGCGGAGACCAGCTCGAGCAGACCGGTTCCGGTCGGAAGGATGCCCCGCACCGCCTGGCCGGGGATGGCCAGTGGCACGCCTGCGATGACGTAAACGGCGATCGTGGCCAGGGCCACCAGCCAGGCCGGCCAGCGGAACACCGCACCGAGGATCGCGGTCACGGCCCCCAGGGCGAAGGTGACGCCCACGAGTACGACGAATTCACGGCTGCGGTAGACCGGCCAGAGGGCTGTGGCGGCCGCGGCGGTCGCCAGCAACAGCCCGACGGTGTTCCCGACCGTGAAACGCCAGCCCGGGCGGGCGCTGCGGGCGCCGGAGCGGACGGCGGCGCGGGCGCTCATGCCGCCAGCGATCGGGCGAGGCTGTGCGGCAGGTCCGCGAGGAAGCCGATCCGGAGCACGCTGAGCTCGGCCACGCGCTTGAGGCTGGGGACGGCTTCCGGGTCGCACACCACGGCCACGACCTCGACCCCCGCCGGGAAGCGATTCGCTGCGGTGCGCAACTGGGACAGGGTGACGGCCGAGCCGCAGACCAGGAAGGCCACGGAGATGCCCGCGACCGTGTCGGCCGCGGCCTTGGCCAGGGCCCCGACGTGCATCATCCGGTCGGATGTCTCGACCCGGCTGAGATCGTCGAGCAGCCGGGTGCGGGTGAGTGTGCTCAGCGGCCGGAGCGCCGGAGCGCCGCGCCGGGCGAGGTCCGGTGTCGGCGCGCTGGCCACGACGGACACGGTGCGGGCATCACGGATGGCCCGCACGCCGAGGGAGCCGGCGACGCTGACGGCCATTTCGAACTCGTCCTCGGTCGCGAAGTCCCCCACGAACAGGCTCAAGGCCACCATCAGGTGGCTGCGGCGGGATTCCTCGTATTGACGCACCATGTAGCGGCCAGTTTTCGCGGTGCTCTTCCAGTGGATGCTGCGCCGCTCATCGCCCGCCACGTACTCGCGGAGCGCATGGAAGGACACGTCGCTGTTGGTCAGGTCCCTGGTCGGGTTGCCCTCGAGGTCACGGATGAATCCCGTGCTCATGCTCGGGATCGACAGGGTGCGCGGGTGCACGAACAGCTCGACCCGCTCGGCCCAGACGATCTCCCGGCGCAGCAGCCCGAGCGGGTCGGCGCGTACCGTGCGCACGGGACCGATCGGGATCACCCCGCGCCGGAGGGTGGGAACGATGAACAGGTCCTCGAAGCTGCCGCCGCGCGCGATACTCGGCATCGCGAACTCGGCCAGCCCGGATCCGACCGGAACCTCCACGCCCACGCCCGGCAGCCGCTGACGGGTCGGGTTCAGCACGCTCACCTCGCCGGGAACGCGTGCCCCGACGACCACCCGGTCGACCGACAGGGACAGGTGGATCTCGTACGCGTTCCGGCCGATCAGGAAACTGAGCGCTGCCCCGACCAGCACCATGGCGGTCCAGCCGATGACGACGAGTTCCGTCCAGCCCAGGGCATAGCCGAACAGCAGGGAGGCGGCGAGGACACCCAGGACGCACCAGCCGAGCGGGGTGACGACGGCCGAGATGAACCCGCCCGCGACGGAGGCGCCGGTGCCGGACCTCCGGGCGGCGCGCATCCCACGCGACACACCCTCGGCCAGGAGGCCGTCGTGGGACACCGGGCGGGGCCGGCGCGGAGTGAACCGGCCGAACCTTCCCTCGCCGGGCATCCGCTGGGTCACGCAGCCTGCCTGTCACTGGGCGGCGGGGTCTCGATCAGGATCCGGGCGATCACGCTGGACGGCGTGACCCCGTCGAACTCGGCTTCCGGGTCGAGGACCAGGCGGTGGGCGAGCACCGCCTCGGCCAGTTCCTTGACGTCGTCGGGGATGACGTAGTGGCGGCCGTTGGCGGCCGCGAGGGTCTTCGCGGTGCGTACCAGCGCCAGGGCGCCGCGCACGCTGGCGCCCAGGCGCACCTCGGGGCTGGTGCGCGTGGCGTCGATCAGGCGGGCCACGTAGTCGTTGACGGTGGCGTCGACGAAGACCGTGCGGGCGAGGGCCGCGAGCTCGATCACGGTCTGTGCCGAGACCACCGCCGGGACCGTGGCCTCGTGCGCGCGCTGGCCGGCCCCCTCGAGAATGCGGATCGTCGAGGCGTGGTCGGGGTAGCCGATCGAGGATTTCATGATGAACCGGTCGAGCTGAGCCTCGGGCAGCCGGTAGGTTCCGGCCTGCTCGATCGGGTTCTGGGTGGCGATCACCATGAAGGGGGATGCGACGGGGTGCGTGACCCCGTCGGCCGTGATCTGCTCCTCCTCCATCACCTCGAGCAAGGCGGCCTGGGTCTTCGGGCTGGCCCGGTTGATCTCGTCCGCCAGCACGATGTTGGCGAAGATCGGCCCGCGGTGGAATTCGAATGTCCCGCTGCGCTGGTCGTAGATGCTCACCCCGGTGATGTCGCCCGGCAGCAGGTCCGGGGTGAACTGCACCCGGTTGCTGGTGCCGCGCACGCTCTGCGCGATGGCCCTGGCCAGGGAGGTCTTGCCCGTTCCCGGCACGTCTTCGAGCAGCAGGTGGCCGCCGCTGAGCAGGGCGGTGAACGCCATCTTGATGACGTGGTGTTTGCCGAGCAGCACCTGCTCGACCCCGTTCACCAGGCGCTCGAACACATCGGCGAACTGAGCGGCCTGCTGCGGGGTCATCGTCATCGGGTGGTCACTTTCGTCGGAATCACTGATCGTAGTTGTAGGCGTGGCCGTTGACGGTCACCGTGAGGCGCACCGTGCCGGCCGGCGCGGGCGCGGCCAGGGCGCAGGAGTTCGGTCCGCCCCGGGTGGAGGAGGCGGGGTCACCGCGCACGGAGCAGGTGTAGTCGGCGCCGATCCCGTTGTTGTCCGGCCCGTTGGTCCAGCCGAACACGCCCGTGACCGGGTCGTAGGCGAGCCCGGTGACGGTGAACCTGACGGATGCCTCCGGCGCCGAGTAGGTTCCGGACCAGGGCCCGCAGGTACCCCAGGGCGAACAGGCCTGCACCTGGTACCGGACCGTCTGCCCGAACGGGAGGCCCAGCAGTTCCCGGGGCCAGCCCGACCCGCCGAAGGTGACCTGGCTGCCCGGGACCCCGTTGCCGGACCCGTCGACCGCCCGGAGGTTGTACTCCCTGATGCCGGCGCTCGGGCTGACCCCGTCGACGCGCAGGTCCCAGGCGTCGCCTCGCGCCGCCATCGAGCTCTGCACGTCGGTGACAGGCCCCGGAGCCTGGCGCACAAGGGCGCTCACCACGTCCGTCGGCGCGCAGCCGGCCCGGTTGTAGCCCCACACGATGAAGTAGTACCGGCCGTTGTCGGTGAGCAGGTTGTCGAAGGTGGCCGAGGTCGTCGCGCCGCTGAGGATCTTCTGTTCGGCGACGATTCCGCCCTGCGTGGGCGCTTTGAGCGTGCCCGGCGCCGGACTGGACACGCTGCAGGCTTGGGCCCCGGTGGGCACCTGGTCCGCGCTCAGCCGCTGCACGACGTAGCCGTCGATCGCGTCGCCCCGGCCATCGAACGGGTCCCAGGTGAGCGCCACCGAGCCGCTGGAATCCGTCGCGTTCGCGGAGATCGCTCCGGCCCGGGCGGGTCCGAACGGCGTTCCCGCACCCGAGGCGCTGCTCCAGCCGGCCAGGGCGGGGTAGGCGTCGTTGCGGGCGCTCACGGTGAATTCCGTGTTCGCTCCGTTGGTCAGTCCGGTGACGACGATGCTGCACGAGGTCGCGCCGCAGTCGGCCCCGGACGCGCTGGTTTCGCCGCGGCCGGTTCCGCCCACGGTCACCTCATAGCCACGGATGGCCGTCCCGCCGCCCTGCGCCGCCACGGTGTTCCAGCGCAGGCGCAACCCGCCGTCGAGCGGTTCGGCGGCCAGCCCGGTCGGAGCGGGCGGCACCACGTCGGACCAGACCCGGTCGGCGAGCACGGCCGGGTCGGACAGGCCGATGGCGTTGCGGGCGGCGACGGACACCCGCAGGGCGTTGCCCTGCCCGTTGCCGGGGGTCGCCACCTCGCAGGTCGTGGCCTGGCAGGGGGTGGTGCCGAGGGGGGCGCCGGAGGACGCGTCGAGCAGGGTGATCTCGTAACCGGTGATGGCTGAGTTGTTGAAGGCGCCCGGGTTGAAGGCCACGGACAGTCCGCGGTCGGCGAAGCCGGTCACGCGCACGCCGGTCGGCGCGTCGGGCTTGTCCTGTACCGAGATCCGCACCGTGCCCCAGGCGTAGCGGTTCGGGTCTCCGGTGGCGTCGGCGACCTGGTATTGGAGGTTCGTGTCCGCCGGCGCCGCGTCCTGGGCCACCACGACCGTGAGCCTGCTCTTGTCGGCGCTGGGCGTGATCGTCACTCCGCGGGGGACGCTGCCGCCGTCGAGGCCGCGCACGGCGACGACCCGCAGCGGCACCGCCGGGAAGGGGTTCGTAGCGTCGTCGTTCGCGAGGACGTCGACGACGGTGGTGCGTCCGCGTGGGGCGATGGCCGTGTCGGCGACCGGGATCGCCCGCGGTCGAGTGGAGGCGACCACGCCCAGGTCGATCCGGCCCGCCTTGCCCGCGGTGACGCTGTCGCGCACGCCGATGGTGATCGCGCTCCGGTCGCCCTTCGGCGTGGATTCCGCGGCTCGGAGGGTCAGCTGCTGGCCGTCGAGGGAATAGGTGAACCCGGTCGGGAGCGGTTCGAGCACCGTGTAGGCCAGTTCGGCCTGGTCCTTCGGATACGGGTAGGAGGTGAGCCTGGTCAGGTCGATGACCTTCGTCTGGTCCGGCTCGAGGTCCAGCACGGCGCCGTCGAAGGCGGGCGGCTGATTCTTGCGGGGGGTAACCGTGATGGGCAGCACGATCGTCGCGGTGCGCCCGTCCGGGTCGGCCGCGCCGGCACCGTCGGTCACCTCGAACGAGATCGAGGCCGGCCCGTAATACTGGTCGGCGCTGGTGTAGGCGAGGGCGGAATCGGAGCTGACCAGGTCGGCGCCGTCCGCGTGGGTGGCCTGCACCAGGCTCCGGTCGGTCAGGCGCACCTTCTTGCCGCCGACCGCGACGACGTAGTCGTTGATGTCGATGCTGAGCAGGGACTCGCTCGACACGGTCAGTCTCGGGGCGCCCTTGCGTAGCTGGGGCAGGGCGTCGTCGGTGCCCGGCACCCAGATGAAGGCGTAGGACACGATGCTCGGGTCATCCGGGTTGCTCACGGAGAAGGGAATGATCTGGCCGGCGTCGCCGACGCTGACCCGGATGCGCCGGGCATCCGTCACCTCGGCGACGCCCGAGAAGCTCGCCGGCACGCTCAGCCCCAGGCTCTTGACCGGGCCGTCCGCGAAGAAGACGTTGGCGAGGACGTCGACGTCGATCGTGCCGCGGGCGTCGAGCACATCGGAGAGTGCCACGTGGGTGTCACGGGCGTCCGGTTTGGAGAGCGGGGCGTCCGCGCGCACCACGACGGTGAGGAAGGTCGAACTCGTGCCGCCCCGCGCGTTCTGGATCTCGTAGATGAACCCGTAGCGCCCCTCCTGCGCCGGTGCTCTGACGGAGACGACGTCACCGTCGATGACGGCGCGCCCGCGGGAACCGGCGGTGCCGGTCGCCTCGACCCGGGTGATGGTCAGGTCTCCGCCGTCGGGATCGGAGTCGTTGCCGAGCACCCGCACGGCGACCGTGCTGCCGGGGCGGACGGCGACCTCGTCGGGGGCCGCGACCGGGTTCCGCGCACCGTCCAGGCGGGGGCTGATGCCCACGCGCACGCTGCCGACGGCGCGGGCGCCGAGGGCGTCGACCACCGAATAGGTGAACGTGTCCGTGCCGGCCGAGTACTCCCCCGCCGTGTACTCGATCGAATCGGCGCCACGGATGGTGACCGACCCCTTCTCCGGATTGGTCTCCTGGCCGACCAGCTGCACGGAGTCCCCGTCCGGGTCGATCCCGGACAGCGGGATCGGGATGCTCACCGTGTCGCCGGCGAGCACGCGGGCGGTCACCGTCTTCGGCACGGGCGGGTTGTTCGAATCAGGGTCCGCTTCCCGAACCGCGATCCGCACCTCGGCGTTGGCGAACTGGCCATCCGGCGCGTTGACCCGGTAGACGGCCGTGAAGTTCCCCGCCGTCTTCGGCGCCAGGAAGCGCAGCTTCGTTCCGGCGGCGAAGAGCAGGCCGGAACCGGCCGGTAGCGGGGTCGCCAGCGTCGGGTCGAGGGTGAGCGTGTCGCCGTCCGGGTGCTCGTCGTTGGCCAGCACCGGGATGTCGATGGCATCGCCCACCCGCACCGAGACCGTGTCCGGCACCGCGATGGGAGCCTGCTTCTGCGCCGGCGGCGGGATCTCGATCACGGTGACCGTGCCGGTCGCCTCGGCGAGGCCGTTGCTGACGCGGTAGCCGAAGACGGCCGTCGCGTTCTCGAGCGGTTGCGTCAGGGTCACCCGCAGGATCCGCTGGTCGAGGATCTCGACCCGGAGGCCGCTGTCGGCGGGGACATCCATCGTGCCGGTCACCAGCAGAACACCGCCGGCGGGATCGGAGTCGGTGGCCAGCACATCGACCAGGGTGGCCTGCTGGCCGCGGATGAAGGCCGTGTGCGGCACCGTGACCGGCGCGGTGTTGGCGTCGGGCGCGGGGGCGACCTCCACCCGGATCCGACCGGTCCCGGTGAGCTGGCCGTCCGTGACGGCGTATTCGACCTCGTGCACGCCCACCACGGCGCTCTCGAACCGGAAACTGCCGCCGTCGTAGTCGGCGGTGATGGTCGCATCGGGTTTGGCCGGCACGCTGCTCAGCCGGAGGGGCGCCGAGCCGCCGCGGGCGTGTTCGAGCGGCACCACGGTGACCTCGCTGCCGGCGGTGGCCAGGACCACGAAGGATTCCGCGACGATCGGGACCGACCCGCTCGGCCGCACCGTGACCGAGAGCGATCCGGTGCCGGTGTCCCGGCCGTCCGTGACCGACAGGGTGACCTGTTTGGCACCGGCCTCGGTTCCGGCATCCGTGTAGACGACGCTGCCGGCCGGCGTGAAGCTGACCAGGTCGGGCGCGGGGATCGTCGCTGCGGTCAGGTAGAAGGGGTCGGAGTCCGGGTCGACCCAGTCGCCGAGCACCTGGCTGGTCACCCGCCCGCCCGCCCGCACGGTCGTGCTGGTGGTGCGGGCCTGCACGGGGGCTGAGTTCTCGTCGTCGCCGCGCAGGGTGAGAGTCACCGTCGCCGAGGCGCTTCCCCCGCGCCCGTCGTTGATCGTGTAGCCGAAACTCACCGTGCCGGTGGCCTCCGGTGTCAGCGCGAGCTGCACCTGCTGGGTGTTCCCGACGAGGGCGAGCCGGCCGGTTTCGGCCGGCAACGGGGTCACCGCGTCGATCACCAGCACATCGCCGTTGGGGTCGAAGTCGTTGAGCAGGACCGGGAGCGTCACGGTTCGGCCGGGCCTGGCCCCGAATTCGTCGTCGACGGCGACCGGGGGAGCCTGGGATTTCTCGTACTCCGGGGTGGCGTCATCCGTGTTCTGCTCGACCTGCTGCTGGTTTTGGTCGGCGTCGATCAGGTCGGCCCAGTTGTCGATCAGTTCGTTGCCCTGCTGCACCGCCCAGGCCGCGCCGTCTCGCGCGTCGTTCAGCACCAGGCCGGTGCCGTTCCGGCGGAACGAGAGCCGGGCGTCCCCGGCGAGGCCGGTCAGAGTGGCCGTTGTGCCGTCGGCGGGGTCGTTCGCGCACTGGCGCCAGACGGTGCCGTCGGCCCAGGCCGCGTAGGAGCAGGCCTCATCCGACGCGGGGGCGGCAGCGGCCCCACTGCGACCGGTGACCACCGCGGCCGGCGGTCCGCCCTCGAGGCTCACGGAAACGAGCCCCTCCCGGTGGGAGACGAGCACCCGGTCGCCGCGCACGCTCGGCTGGGCCAGCAGTGGCCCGTCCCCCGAACGGATGATCCCGGTCAGGTCGACCTCGCCGCTCTCGAGGTGCAGGCGACGGGTCGACTCGTTCAGCAGTGCCCACCGGTCGTCGACGCTGGTCAGCTGGTAGCGGTCTTCCGGTGCGCCCGCGGCCAGGGTGAGAGTGTCCGTGACAGTACCGGCGGTGAGCAGGTCCACCCGGGACAGCTCGCCGGTGGACGGGGTGAACGCGTACAGCACCCCGTCGGCGTCCACGCTGACGACGGATCCGGCGCCGAAGGCCAGCGTGGGTTCCGCGGCCGCGTCGAAGCCGTCCAGGCGGCTGACGGGCACGTTCCAGACGTTGCCATCCGACGCGATCACCGCTCGGTCCCCCGCGAGGAACACGGTGGGCGCGGTGGGCGGCAGCGCCACGCTGTCGGCGACCTCCGCGGTCGCGGGGTCGAGGATGTCGAGCGCGCTGTTGCCGCGATCGAGCACCAGGACGGTGGCGCCCTGCTGCACGACATCGAGGTTCCCGCTCCCGGCGGTGACGACGGTGTTGAGCTCGAACACCGCCGTGTTGGCCCGACCGACGACCTGCCGGGTCTCGTTCGTCACCCAGACGGCGGCGTCGCCGAGGTCGAGGCGCTGGGCCGTGTAGCCGCCGGAGACGATCGCCACGGCGGCGATGACGGCGACCACGACGGTGCCGCTGAGCGTGGTGACGAACAGGGAACGGTGGGCGGAGAGCCACCGACGGATCACGGGCCGCCACCGGTGGTGTCGACGCATTTCTCGCCGCTCGGAGTGCCGGCCTGGCCGTCCCGGCTGACGGACACGGTCGCACAGACCCGCTCCTCGCCCTGCGGGTCGACCGCGAATTCCGTTCCGCGCTGGATGCTGCTCTCGCCGGTGCGGAGGGCGACCACGAAGTTGTCGCCGTCCCTGACCCCCGGGTCGGGCCAGCTGAAGACGACCGTCCCGTTGCGGAGTTCGCCGGACACATCGCTGACGCCGGGGATCGCGTTCCCGGAGTCGCGCATGAGGAAGGCGACCGCCGTCGCGGCCAGCCCGAGGATGAGCACCGCCGCCGTGAGCAGCGCCACGAGCGTGAGCGCTCGCTTGCGCGTGCGGGGCAGGGTCGTCACGGTGTCCCCCGGTGTGCCGCTGCCCGTTCCGGCCCTGGTCGTGGACCGCGGTGCGGCGCCGGCCGGGACGGGCTTCCGGCGCCGGCGCCCGGCGTAGGCGTCGATCGAGTTGATGGCCGTGATCCGGGTCTTGTCGTCCTGGTCCGCGAGCGTGCTCGTCGCCCAGTCGTCCACCGCGACCTCGAGGCGGGTCTGCGCGAGCCCCAGCTCCGCCTCGACCGACTGCAGCTCACGGATGAGTTCCAGCACGCTGGGCTGCCGGAGTTCCGGGCGCCGGGACATCGCCCTGGCGAGGATCAGTTCGAGCCGGCCGGGCACATCGGTGCGGTTCAGCGGGGGAATCCCGGCCTTCTGGATCCGGCCCATGATCTGGGCCGAGCCGTTGTCCGCACCGGGCAATTCGAACGGCGAGCGGCCGGCCAGCAGGGAGTAGAGCGTGGCGCCGAGCGACCACACCTCGGAGGCCACCGAGCCGGAGATCTCGTTCAGCAGCACCTCGGGCGCCGACCAGGGGATGGAGAGCCCGATCGCGTCGGAATTCTCGGCCTCGCCGAGCGTGGCGGCGATTCCGAAGTCGGACAGCACCGGGTGTCCGTACGCGGTGACGAGGATGTTGGAGGGTTTGAGGTCCCGGTGGAGCACTCCGGCCCGGTGCGCCGTTTCGACGGCGCTGGCGATCTTGATTCCCACCCGCAGGGTCTCCGGCACCGAGAGCGCTTCGACGCGATAGCTCTGACTGAGGGTGGAGGAACAGTACTCCATCACCAGATACGGTCGCCCGTCGGCGGAGACGCTCGCCTGGAAGACCGTCAGGATGGACGGATGCGAGCTGAGCTGGGCCATCAGATTGGCTTCGGCCTGGAACAGCTGGCGAACGTGGTCGTTGACGATCTCCGCCAGCAGCACTTTGACCGCGACCTGACGCCGGGGCATGTTCTGCTCATAAAGGAAGACGTCGGCGAAACCGCCGGAACCGAGCACGCGCAGGTAGGAGAACCCGGGCAGGTTCGGGGGCGTCGACGGTAAGCGTCTGGCCATTGTCGCCTCCCGTGTCATCGATGCATCTCGTGCGTGGACCCATGCCGGCGACCGGGTTTATCGACGGGCGTGGTTTTAAGTCTAGGCACGGGATTTCCCGAACCGGGGCCGGGGAATCACCCCAACTCTGGGGGTACGGACCCTTCGGCTGCTGCGGTGTCTTCGGTTGCTGAGGAGTCTTCGACGGCGAGAACGTCGAGCACGATCACGGTGACGTTGTCCCGACCGCCGTTGTCGAGGGCCGCGTCCAGGAGTGCCTCCGCCGCGTCATCCGCCCGCGGGTTGGAAATGAGGAAATGACGGATGCCGTACGCCGTGAGCTCCTTGGTCAGGCCGTCGGAGCAGATCAGCAGGCGCATTCCGGCCTGCAGCGGGCGGATGCGGTAGTCGGGAACGGGCGGTTCGTGGAAGCCCACGGCCCGAGTGACGATGTTGCCGTGCGGGTGCACGTCGGCTTCGTCCCGCGTGATGCGTCCCGCGTCGACGAGTTCCTGCACAACGGAGTGGTCGGTGGTGACCTGTTCGAGCACGCCGGAGGTGAGCTGGTACACCCGGGAATCGCCGATGTTGAAGACGATCCACTGGGGTGCGCCGGACACGATGCCGATTGCCACGCCCGTCACCGTGGTTCCGGTGCCGAGGTCGGTCACGCCTTCGCCGGCGGCCATGTCGATGACCGAGAGGCCGAGGGCGAAGTTGATCGCTTCCGCTTCGAGGTGGTCGGTCCCGGCGAGTTCGGCGAGCCGGGTGACCACCGCGGCGCTGGCGACGTCGCCGGCCGAATGGCCGCCCATGCCGTCAGCGACGGCGAAGACGGGAGGTTCGGCGACGAGGCTGTCCTCGTTGACCTGGCGGCGGTGCCCGGTGTCGGTGAGGGCGGCCCAGGCCAGGGTCACCGTCTTCTGCACCGACGGGAGAACGACCGTGAAGCCGGTCGAACCTTGACCTATCTGGGTCACGGATGTGCCTTCCGAAATCGGCGTGCGCTTACTGAGTCGGCGTGATGCCGCTCGCGGGGAGGATCTCGATGATATTACCGTCCCCGATGTCCACCTTTGTACCGGGCAGCGCCACCAGCGACTCGCCGGGGCGCAGCCGCTGCCCGCGGCCCCGGGGCGCGGTGACGATTGTGCCGTTGGTGGAGCCGAGGTCGGTGACCACCACCGACTCCCCCTCCTGCCCTATTTCCAGGTGCGTTCCGGAGACGGCGGAGGTCGGGGAGGCGACGGTGACGAGCCGAACCGGAACGGACCGCTGAATGCGCGGTGGGCGCGGCCGACGGCCGAGCTGGCAGACCGTGTCCAGGCGGATTTCCTGGCCGTCCGGCAGCCGGAACCCGCACCGGGGCCGGTCGGCGGGCGCGCCCCGGGGCCCGTCGGCAGGCTCGGCCTGGGGCTGCGGGGCGGGCGCGGGCAGGGTCGGCCGATGCAGGACGGTATCGGCGTCCGCGCCCGCATCGGGGCGGGGCACCCGGATGAGCGTCGATTCCTCGCTCTGGGCGAGGTCCGCCAGCGACCAGAACAGGGTGCGCGCCAGAACCGTGCCCACGCCGAAATCCCGGCCCGCTTCGAGCCGGTCCAACCGGGGGGCGGATCGCTCCGGCGAACCGACGGCCAGCCCGATCACGGCGCGGAAGTCCGCGAGGTGCCAGGGACGGATGCCGCCGGCCGTGAACCGTCGCGACCCGCCGACCGAGAACACATCGACCGCGACCTCGCCGCGGACGATCACGGACACCGGGATGCCGTCCTCATCCGTCGGCGCCCGCTGCACGATGACCGCGAAGCTCTCGACCGCGTCCCCGCCACCCAGCGGCAGGAGCGCGACGATGTCCTCGGCCTCCACCTGGGGTGCGCTTACCAGCGCGTTCAGGGTGGCGATGATGCCGGACGGGGTGGCCGCGGGCAGGGCGGCCATGAAGCCGCGCCCCACCACAAAGGTCCAGTCGGCTGCCTGTCCGGGCAGAAGTTCGTAACCGACGCGTCCCACGGCAGGCCACCTTCCGTTGAGTGCACCGGGCACCGGGTACCGGGTGCAAATCGCCGACGGCACCACGTCGACGGGTTTATCCTAACGGCGACCGACCGAAACCCAACCAGACGAAACCAGGCCTTTCTCATTCGATTCCGTCGCTTTCGAGCTGATTTTCTGCGGAATCGCTTGCCTGAGGGTGTTCTCGCTGTCATAATCGCTGAATGGCTCTAATCGGACGCAACGCTGCGGGCAAGACGGCACAACTGGACGATGTCTCGAAGAAGATCATCGAGCAGCTCCAGGCTGACGGCCGCCGATCGTATGCCGAAATCGGCAAGGCGGTCGGCCTGAGCGAAGCGGCCGTGCGCCAGCGCGTTCAGAAGCTGACGGATGCCGGGGTCATGCAGGTGGTCGCAGTCACCGACCCGATGCAGCTGGGCTTCTACCGCCAGGCCATGATCGGCATCCGTGCCACCGGGGACACCCGGGTTCTCGCCGAGCAGCTGTCCGCCATCCCGGCCGTCGACTATGTCGTGCTCACGGCCGGTTCGTTCGATCTTCTGGTCGAAGTCGTCTGCGAGGACGACGACGAACTCATCACCCTGCTCAACTCACAGATCCGCAGTCTCGATGGGGTTTCCTCCACCGAGACATTCGTTTATCTCAAACTCCACAAGCAGTTCTACAACTGGGGAACACGGTAAAAAATGACTATCACAGCACCCATCGCTCAGACCGACGAGACGGCGACACCTCGCGTCTACACGGATGCCGAGAACGCCACCCTGCAGCAGAAGGCGAAGGACCACCTCTGGATGCACTTCTCGCGCCAGTCGGTGCTCGAAGCCGGCCACGGCGTGCCGATCATCACCAAGGGCCAGGGTCACCACATCTGGGACTCCAACGGCAAGAAGTACATCGACGGATTGAGCGGCCTGTTCACCGTCCAGGCCGGCCACGGCCGCAAGCGCCTCGCGCAGGCGGCCGCGAAACAGGCGGAGGAACTCGCCTTCTTCCCGATCTGGTCCTACGCCCACCCGAGCGCGATCGAGCTGGCCGACCGACTGGCCTCCCACGCCCCCGGCGACCTGAACCGTGTGTTCTATTCCACCGGCGGCGGCGAGGCCGTCGAGACGGCCTTCAAGCTCGCGAAGTATTACTGGAAGCTGCAGGGCCGCCCGACCAAGCACAAGGTCATCTCGCGCAACGTGGCCTACCACGGCACACCGCAGGGCGCCCTGGCCATCACCGGCATCCCCGCGATGAAGGAGATGTTCGAACCGGTCACCCCGGGCGGGTTCCGGGTGCCGAACACGAACTTCTACCGGGCCGATGAGATGGGCTCCGGTCTGGGCGACGACCTGGAGAAGTTCGGCCTGTGGGCGGCCAACCGGATCGAAGAGATGATCCAGTTCGAGGGGCCGGAGACCGTGGCCGCAGTGTTCCTGGAACCCGTGCAGAACTCCGGCGGCTGCTTCCCGCCGCCCCCCGGCTACTTCAAGCGGGTACGCGAGATCTGCGACCAGTACGACGTGCTGCTGGTGGCCGACGAGGTCATCACGGCCTTCGGACGAATCGGCAACATGTTCGCGTCGACGACCTTCGGGATCGAACCGGACATGATCACCTGCGCCAAGGGAATGACCAGCGGATACTCGCCGATCGGCGCCACCATCATCAGCGACCGCATCTACGAGCCCTTCAAGCACGGCGACACGACTTTCTACCACGGCTACACCTTCGGCGGGCACCCGGTGTCCGCTGCGGTGGCCATGGCCAACCTCGACATCTTCGAGGAGGAGAAGCTCAACGAGAACGTGCGCGAGAACTCGCCGCTCTTCCGCGCCGAACTGGAGAAGTTGCTCGACCTGCCGATCGTCGGCGACGTGCGCGGTGAGGGTTACTTCTTCGGGATCGAGCTGGTCAAGGACAAGGTGACGAAGGAGACCTTCAACGACGCCGAGTCCGAGCGCCTGCTGCGCGGCTACCTGTCCAAGGCACTGTTCGAGGCCGGGCTCTACTGCCGCGCCGACGACCGCGGAGACCCCGTCGTGCAGCTCGCTCCCCCGCTCACCATCGGCCCGGCCGAGTTCAGCGAGATCGGCGATATCCTGCACGGCGTGCTCTCCGAGGCACCCAAGTACCTCTAGGCAAGCACCCGACCGGGACGCCCTGACTTCACGGCCAGGGCGTCCCGGTCATTTTTCTGAGGTCTCGTCCGGCGGCACGGCGAACGCCCAGTCCGGCAGGTGTCCGCTCGACACCACCGTGTCGAGCAGCTCGGCCATGCCGTAACCGGGGTCGATGGAACGCGCCTGGTCGATGAAGATGCCGGCGACCGACCCGCGGCCCATCGCCCAGGAGAGCCACGCCAGCATGCAGAGCGGTGCCGGCCGGCACGCGCGAGGCGCCAGCGCGACGACAGCCTTCAGCAGCCGGACGGCCCGCTCGATTCGGCCGGGGTCCGGGCGTTCGTCCGTGAGACCGAGCATGTAGTCGCTGGTCTCCCGCGCGTCCGGCACATCGGGCACGTCGGATGCCGCGCATTCCTCGGCGACGAGGTCGTCGAGGCTGCGCCCGGTGGCGCGTTGCAGGGCCGCGTAGTGCAGATTCAGCGCGAAGGTTCGGCGCCCGACCGATTCCCCGAACGCGAATTGCAGCATCATCTGGTCCCGGCAGGCCGGTCCCTGCACGAGGAAGAGCAACGCGGCGGCTTCCTCCACGGCGAGGTTCTCCGAATCGAAGCCGAGCGCGGCCTCGGCGGTGGCGACCGGGTCGATGATGTCGCCGGCCAGGTCGAGCAGTTCCGGCACGGTCTGCGCGGAGCTCCCGAGCCGCTGGTACCTGGCCAGCCTGCGGCCGACCCGAGCCTTCCGCGCCGGGTCGACCCGCGGCAGGTCGGCCCGGCTTCGCAGGGTGGCGAGGTCGAGGCGCGCCTCGGCGGGAATGGACCGGTTGACCTCGGACGCCGCGATGGCGCTCAACGGATGCCCGCCGGCCGGGCAGTCGGGGTCGAGGTAGGACCCCCATCCATCGGGTGCCACGCAGAGCGAGTCCCGAACCAGGAACCCGCACAGGCGTGCGCGTGCAGAGAGGACCTCCGCGAATCGTTCCTGGGGCAGACCGGTCACGCTCGCGATGGGCTCATCGCTGTAGACGACCGGGACGACCGCATCCACCCCGGGGATCTTGCAGAGCGTGCCGATGAGCGACGAGACGACTCGTCCCAGCACGGAACGGGAGGAGTCGGGTTCAGGAAGGTTGAAGCGCATCGCTCCGCAGGTTCGGTTGCCGCGGAAGGCGACGAGCACCAGGCTGTTCTCGGGCAGGAACCCGGCCAGCTGAGGCACGAGCGCGAGGAAGTCGTGGGCTTCCCTGGTCTTGACGATTGTCCGATTCATGGGACAACCCTTGCCCTGGCCGGCGGCACGGCACGGCGCCGCCCGGGACCGGTGAAGAACTCCGGGCTCCGCCGCCTGTGGAGGCTTCCTTCAGCAAACCCGACCGCCGACGACGTACGCTGTGATGACAGATGCGGCCGGTGGGGGAAGCAGCACACCGACTAGCGAACGAGGTCCACGGATGCCGATCACCACCATCCTCGACCTCACCCTCCTGCTCGTGCTCGTCGGCTACCTCGTCTCCGGTTTTCGCAGCGGTCTGATCGGCAGCCTGAGCGGCATCGCCGGCCTCGTCGGCGGCGCCGTCGCCGCCTACTTCTTCGTTCCGCTGGTGGGTTCCTGGGTCCCCGCCGCCGAGTGGCGCACGGCGGCCACGCTCGCGACCGCGGCCCTGCTCCTGTTCGGCGGGCTCTCCCTGGGGGGAGCGATCGGCCGGGCGCTCCGCCCGCGCCGCGCCCGCGCCAGGCTCCACGCCGTCGACCGCGTCTTCGGCGCCGGAGCCGCTCTCACGGTCTCCGCCCTGGTCGCCTCCATGATCGCCTTCAGCATCGGCTCCCTCGGGGTGCCCGTGCTGTCCCCGGCGATCGCCTCCTCGAGCGTGATCCGCACGATCGACTCCCTCACGCCCGACCAGGTCAGGACGCTGCTCACCCAGCTGCGCTCCGTCGTCGTGACCGAGGGCATCCCCCGGGTGATCGAGGCCTTCAACGGCCCGGCCCCCACGCTCCCGAGCATGGGAACGGACAGCGACGCGCTGCTCGCGGCACAGGCATCCGTGGTGAAGATCACCGGCACCGCCTACGCCTGCGGGCAAAACCAGTCGGGCAGCGGTTTCGTGATCGCCCCCGACCGTGTCCTGACCAACGCCCACGTCGTCGCCGGCGTGGCCGAACCCGTCGTCGAGACCCCCGACGGCAACGCCAGGCCGGGTCAGGTCGTCTACTTCGACCCGAGCGTCGACCTCGCCGTGATCGCCGTCTCCGGCCTGGACGCTCCTCCGCTGCCGCTCGGCGACAACCTCGCGCCGGGCAGCCCGGCCGTCAGCGACGGCTATCCCTTCGGCGGCCCGTTCGAGTCCGGGCCCGCGGAGGTGGTCGCGGTCGCGCCCGCCCTGGTGGCCGACATCTACGGCCAGGACCCCTCCCAACGGCAGATCTACACGCTGGCCGCCGATGTGCAGCACGGCGAATCGGGCGGCCCCCTGCTGAGCGAGGCCGGTCTCGTCTCCGGTGTCATCTTCGCGAAGTCGACGGTGACCGCCAACCTCGGCTACGCCCTCGCCATGGAAGAGGTCGACCCCGTGGTGGAGCAGGCCGCGGCGCTGCGTGCGCCCGTGTCCTCCGGAGCCTGCATCAGCGAATAGCAGCCCCGCGTCACGATGGCCGCCCGCACCCGTGGTCGGGCCTCGTGGCGCAGGTTAGCGACGCCGGCGGAGCTTGTAGCCTGCGCCGGCGGTCCTAACCTGAGCCGCGAGGCTGGGCTGGGCCCCTCGTCACGATGGCAGACTAGACGGGTCCCGCAGAAGCCGGCACCACGAAAGGCCCGTATGACTATCATCGCCGCCGCAGACGGCTCCGCTCTCGGCAACCCCGGCCCCGCCGGCTGGGCCTGGTTCGTCGACGATTCCTGCTGGGCCGCCGGCGGGTGGAAGCACGCCACCAACAACCAGGGCGAGCTCAAGGCCGTGCTCGAGCTGTTCCGGGCCACCGCGCACCTGGACGACGACCTGCTCGTGCTCTGCGACAGCCAGTACGTGATCAATTCCATCACCAAGTGGATGCGCGGCTGGAAGGCGAAGGGCTGGCGCAAGGCGGACGGCAAGCCGGTGATGAACCTCGACCTGCTGCAGGAACTCGATGAGGCCCTGAAGGGGCGCAAATACCGGTTCGAGTGGGTCAAGGGGCACGCGAACCATCCCCTCAACGAGGCCGCGGACACCCGCGCCCGCGCCGTGTCAGAGGCATTCCAACGCAGTGCTCCGATCAACCCCGGCCCCGGCTGGGTGCGGGCGGGCGACGCCCCGCCGCCGCGACGGCCGGCCCTGACCGCACCGGCCACGAAGCCGGCTGCCGTGACCGCTCTGCCGGCCGCGCGGAAGCCGCCGGCCGGGCCGGCGCATCCGGAGCTCTTCGCGTTCGACGACGAGCCGGCCGGCTCGCACACAGTGTCGCTGGAGCTCTCTCCGGAGGCGCACGCCCGCCTGACCCGGCGCGCAGCCACGCTCGGCGTCAGCGTCGAGGAGCTGCTGCGCGGTCTGATCTGACCGATGAATCGGCCACCGCGCCCGCAGCGCCGTTCACGGCCCTGTGCTGGTCACGGCCCTGTGCTGGTCACGGCCCTGTGCTGGTCACGGCCCTGTGCTGGTCATGACCGTGTGCTAGTCATGACCCATGACACGTTTCCTCGGAGTGGATCTGGCCTGGGGTGAGGGCAGCGCCACGAAACAGGCCAACGAATCCGGCCTCGCCTGCGTCGACGAGAACGGGCGCGTGCTCGACGCCGGCTGGGCCCGCGGCACGGATGCCGTGGTGCGGTGGATCGAACGGATGTGGGAACCGGGGGCCGTCCTCGCCATCGACGCGCCCCTCGTGGTCGACAACCCCTCCGGCATGCGACTCTGCGAGCGGGAGACCGGCAGCCGCTACGGTCGCTGGCACGTCGCCGCGAACGCCTCCAACCTGGGTCTCCCCTGGCTCGCCGGGGTCGCGGTGCGGCGCCGGCTCGAGGCCGCGGGCTGGACCTACACTGACGGCCTCTCCGCGGTGCCGCCGGCCGCCGCGAGCTTCTTCGAGTGCTACCCGTACACGACCCTGGTCGGCGCGGAGGAGCTGGGCTACTCCGACAGGCGTCCCCGGTACAAACGCATGGGCACCTCGCTTCCGCTCGGGGAACGCCGCACCGAGCGGGCGATCGTCTGCGATGACCTGATCCAGCGGATGTGGGGGCTCACCGGCGCCACCCCGCCGCTCGATCTGGGCTCGCATCCCGTCTCCGACGCCCTGATCACGACGGCCTCGCCCCTGCTCGACACGGCCTACAAGCACCGCGAAGACCTGATCGACGCCCTGCTCTGCGCCTGGACGGCGTCACTCTGGTGGCGGGAGGGCACCCGGCGCTGCCAGGTTCTGGGTGCCCGGGACGCCGTCTCGGACGACGGGCACCGGCCCACCATCATCGCGCCGGCCCGCCCGGAACAGCGCCGCGAAGCCGTCGTCCTGTCGGCGGCGCCGTCACAGTCGACGCCGTGCGGCTCTAGCGCACCGGGTACCAGCGGGCCTTGACCCGCTCGGTCACCTGCCACGACAACGGCTCGGCTCTGGCCTGGGTCGCCGCGACGACCTGGCGGCCGACCCGCAGAGCCATGCCCGTATCATTCGCCGTGAACCTGACCGTCGCCCGCGCCGATCCGGCGACCACGGCCAGGTCGGAGGCCTCCACGGTCGTCAACTCGGCGGCCGCGGCCGCCATGCCGGGCAGAACGGAGTCCGGGGTGACGCCCGGGCGGAGCGCCCCGATGATCAGGGTGATGCGGAACGAAGGCATCCTGCCAGCGTAGGGTGCCCGCTCCCCCGGGTGGCCACCGGGCGCGAAGAGGGGTTCACTGTTCACTGGATTTATCTGAAGAATCGAGGCACATCATGATCTGGCGCCGATCACTCCTGGTGCTCCAGGCCTTCCTGGCCGTCACCTCGTTCGCGGGCGGACTGGCCCTGATCCTGGGGCCGGCCATCGGCGGGCTCGGCATCACGCCCCCGCCGGAGTACCTGGCCGGCACCCCCTTCGACTCATATCTGGTGCCCGGCCTGATCCTGTTCCTGGTGGTCGGCGGCACCCACCTCGCCGCGTTCCTGCTGTTGTGGCGCCGCAACGGCCGGGCGGCGGCGGCAGCGGCCGCGGCGGCCGGGTTCGGCCTGCTGATCTGGGTGTTCGTGCAGATGGTGATCATCCCGTTCAGTGTCCTGCAGGCCGTCTATTTCGGCTTCGGCCTGCTCGAACTGGTGCTGGTGCTGCTCTCGCTCGACGTGGTCAACGCGCCGGATGCGCTCAACCCGAGGTCCGAGCAGCAGCCGACCCTTCCTCGGCCGGGAACCGCACCTCGACCTTCGCCCGGTCCGCCAGCTCGTCGCTGGCCAGATGACCTAACCCGATGATCACGACGCTGGGCGCATGCCCGAGCTGGTCCAGGACCGACCTGATGTCCAGCCCGGCGTACGGGTCGTCGACATCGAGCACCTCGGGACGCACCCCGAACACCGCGTCGGCTTCCTCGATCAGCAGGACGGCCCCGCGGTGCTCCGCCTGTTCGAACAGCCGGGTCAGCTTCTCCTCGGTCTCGGCCAGGGTGGCCCCGACGATGTCCGTGACGGGAACGGTCACCAGCGGCTTGCCCAGTTCCCGGGCGACGGATGCGGCGGCCTCGGCCTTCCCCGCGGCGTCCGCTCCCGTGAGCACCGCGATGGCTCCCGCGCCGGCCAGCTTCACCACGTCGCGCACGGTTCCGACGACCGCGACCCGTTCGGACGCGTCCAGGGTGAAGGAGGCCATCACGGCGAAGGAGAGCCGGAGTGGCTCGGCAGCGGCCGCCCAGAGTGCGGTGAGAACCTCCGTGGTCAGCGGCGAGGGCGACAGCCAGACCTGCAGGACGTCGGCCGACCCCAGCGGCACGCTCAGCACGGGGTGGCGCTCGATGGCCGCCCGCGCCGTGCCGAATGCCCGGTGGCTGCCGGCATCCGTGTCGCCGTCGTCGCCGGGGTAGGCGCTGACCAGGTAGTGCAGCTCCGCGATCACGCGGCTGGGACCCCGCTGGGTTTCCTCTCGATAGGTGATCAGGCTGTCGTAGTAGAGGAACAGGTTGACGGACGGGCCGGACACGCCCGTGCGCGGTGCGTTGAGCGGGTACGCGGTGACCTCCAGCCCGATCGGCGGCGAGGAGAGCATCTGCAGGAGCGCGACCGTCGTCGAGGCGATGGCCTGGCCGTAGTTGGTGAGGGAGGACATAGTGGCTCCGGCTTCCGGCCGCGGGGGCCGCAGCCACTGTCACGGTACCCCGGGTCGCCGCGCAGGTCGAGGTGTCGCCGCGGCCAGGCCGGGCCGCGCCGCGCCGCGCCCCGATGGGCCGGTCGCCGCGCCGTCGCCGTCGCAGTCGCCTACATAACGCTGTCGAGGAACGCCTTGGTGCGCGCGCTCTGCGGGTTGTCCAGCACCACTTCTGGCGGTCCGGATTCCACCACGACACCGCCGTCCATGAAGACGACGACGTCGGCGGCGCCCCGGGCGAACCCGATCTCGTGCGTCACGACGACCATCGTCATCCCGTCGGACGCCAGGGTGCGCATCACGTCGAGAACATCGCCGACCAGCTCGGGGTCGAGGGCGCTCGTCGGCTCGTCGAACAGGAGCAGCTTGGGGTCCATCGCCAGCGCGCGCGCAATCGCGACGCGTTGCTGCTGGCCGCCGGACAACTGGGCGGGATAGGACTGGGCCAGATTGGCGAGGCCGACCCGGTCGAGGAGTTCCAGCCCGCGGTCCCTGGCCTTCTGCTTGTTGATGCGGCGCACCCCGATCGGAGCGGCCGTGATGTTCTCCAGGGCGGTCATGTGGGGGAACAGGTTGAAGCGCTGGAAGACCATCCCGATCCCACGGCGCTGACGGGCGACCTCCCGCGGGTTCATCTCGAAGATCCGGTCCCGGCGCTGGGCATAGCCGACGAGCTCACCGTTGACCGAGATCCGGCCGCCGTCGATGCGCTCCAGGTGGTTGATACAGCGAAGGAAGGTCGACTTGCCGGACCCGGACGGCCCGAGCAAGCACATCACCTGGCCGGGGTTAACGGCGAGGGAGATGCCCTTGAGCACCTCGACGCCGCCGTAGCTCTTGCGCACCTTGAGCGCGCTCAGCAACGGTTCGACGGGCGCTGAGGCGGGAGCTTCGATGGTCATGAGGCGTCCTGGCTTTCGGTCCGGCGAACGGTGATCGGGCGGCGTCCGAGCAGGGCGCGCACCCGCTGGAAGGGCGTGGGCGGCAGGGTGCGGGCCTTGCCGCGCCCGTAATACCGCTCCAGGTAGTACTGCGGGATCGACAGCACCGAGGTGAGGAAGAGGTACCAGCAGCTGACCACGAGCAGGAGCTCGACCTGGCGAAGGTTCTGCGACGAGATCTGGGTGGCGACCGTGTACAGCTCCAGCACCGCGATCACCGACAACAGCGAGGTGTTCTTCAGCATCGAGATCGTCTCGTTGCCCATCGGCGGGATGATCACCCGCATGGCCTGGGGCAGCACCACCTTGAACAGGGTGAACACCGGGCTCATTCCCACCGAGTACGCCGCCTCGTACTGGCCTTCGTCGACCGAGAGCATGCCCGAGCGCACGATCTCCGCCGAGTAGGCCGCCTGGTTCAGGGTCAGGGCGAGCAGCCCCGCCGTTAGCGCCGGAATCAGGGTGTTGGTCTCCATGGAGAAGATCGTGAAGTCCGTGAACGGGATGCCCACCGAGATCTGCGCGTAGAGCAGGCCGAGGTAGCCCCAGAAGACGATCTGGATCAGCAGCGGGGTGCCGCGGAACGCCCAGACGTACAGCCAGGCCAGCGTGTTCATCACCGGATTGTTCGAGAGCCGCATCACGGCCAGGAGCACCCCTAGAACCGTGGACACCAGCATCGCGACGACCGTGAGGACCACGGTCAGCACGACGCCGCTTAGGATCCGCGGGTTGAAGATGAACTCGGTGATGGTGGGGTGGTTGATGTTCTCGTTCTGCCATAGGGAGATCCCGAGGCTGACGAAGCCGATCAGCAGGAAGACGGCGAGGAACCAGCGCCACGGATGCCGCAGCGGAACCGCGACGATGTCGTCAGGATCGATCTGGGTGGCCGGCCCGGCCCCGACCGGGGTCGCCAGTGTCGCGTGCGCCAACGCTCAGGACCCGAGGTTGATTCCGGCCGCGTCAACGGCAAAGTCGCTCATGTCGTACTTGCCCAAAATCTTGGCGTACGACCCGTCCGCGATCACCGAATCCAGCGCGAGCATGAGCGCCTTGCTCAGCGCGGCATCCTTCTTCAGCACGCCGATGCCGGTGTACACCGGGTCGTAGCCGGCCGGGTTGGCCGGGTCGCGCACGACCTCGAAGAACTTCCCGTCGCCCGCGGTCTGCGCGGCGTAGGAGGCCACGGCGGAGTCCACCACGTCCGCGACGGCCTTGCCCGCCCGCACGGCGGTCTGCACGTCGGTCTCGAGCGGCAGTTCGGAGAGTTTCATCGGGCCGGGGCCGGCATCCGTGCACTGCTTGTCGTAGCCGCGGAGGATCTCGGCCTGCACGGTGGCTTTCTGCACCGCGACTTCCTGGCCGCACAGGTCCAGAACGGTCGCGATCTTGTTGGGGTTGCCGGCCGGAACGAGGATGGAGAAGCCGGCGTGGAGGTAGTCGACAAAGTCGACGGTCACCTGGCGCTCGGGGGTGTCGTTCATCCCCGACATGATCACGTCGTGCTTGCCGGACTGCAGGGACGGAATGATGCTGTCAAAGGCCTGAGTCTGCAGTTCCATCGTGACGCCGAGTTTCGCGCCGATGGCCTGTGCCAGGTCGTAGTCGAAACCGGTCAGTTTCTGGTTCTCGTCGAACATCTCCATCGGCGGGAACGGGATGTCGGAGGCGACCTTGATGATGCCGGCGTCCTTGTACTTCGCGGGCAGGGCTGCGGCGGCCGTCGCATCCACGTCGGCGGTCGACGGCGCCTTCTCGGTGGACGGCGCCGCGTCGGCGGTGGCGCAGGCGGAGAGCGCCAGCGTCGCCGCGATCCCGATCGATGCCACCATCAGCCACGACGGACCGGTGCGTTTTTCAGTGTTCATTCGTGCTCTCCAGACTGGGGTGTTGCTCGGGCTGGCCGGGACCGGGTGCGTCCAGGATGTTCGGGGGGGGGTTAGAAGGCGATGTCCACCGTGGAGGTGGTGAGGTCGGCCAGCACATCGGGCAGCACCTCGACGCCGATGCCGGGACCCGTGGGCACGCGCAAGTGACCATCCTCCAGCACGAAGGGGGCGGTGAGGTCCTGCGCATAGTAACGATTCGATGCGGAGGTGTCCCCCGGCAGCACGAAGTTCGGCAGTCCGGCGAGCGCGACGTTCGCGGCCCGGCCGATGCCGGTCTCCAGCATCCCCCCGCACCAGACCGGAACCCCGTGCGCCGCGGCGACATCGTGGATGCGGCGGGCCTCGAGGTAGCCGCCGACCCGCGCGGGCTTGACGTTGATGATGCTGCAGGCGCCGAGAGTGATCGCCGCGGCGGCGTCTCGGGCGGACTCGATGGACTCGTCGAGGCAGATCGGGGTCTTGATCAGTTTCGCCAGGGCCGCGTGCCCCAGGATGTCGTCTTCGGCCATGGGCTGCTCCATCAGGAGCAGGTCGAAGGGATCGAGTCGGGCGAGGTGACGGGCATCCGCGAGCGTGTACGCGGTGTTGGCGTCCACCTGCAGCAGGATGTCGTTGCCGAAGCGTTCCCGCACGGCGCGGACCGGGACGAGGTCCCAGCCGGGTTCGATCTTCAGCTTGATCCGCAGGTAGCCCTCGTCGAGGTAGCCGCCCACGGCTTCGAGGAGTTCCTCGATCGAGTCCATGATTCCCACGGAGACGCCGGCGGGCACGGTCTCGTGCACCGCACCCAGGTAACCGCCGAAGGACACCCCGGTTTCCTTGAGTTGGGCGTCGAGAATGGCCGTTTCGAGCACGGCCTTGGACATCGGATGCCCCTTCACCGGCGCCAGGGCCGTGGCAACGTGCTCGGCCGTCAAACGGTCGCCGAGCGCCTGGAGCCTCGGGATCAGGTGGTCACGCAGGACGAGGTCGCAGCCGTCGAGGAACTCGGAGCTGTACAGCGGGTCGGGTTCGGCGGCGCACTCGGCCCACCCCTCGGCGTCGGCGGTGCTCACCCGCACCAGCGTCGTCTCCCGTTCGGTGGCCGTTCCGAACGATGTCCGGAACGGGCTCACCAGGGGCAGGGTGACCCTGCGCAGTTCGATGTTCTCGATTCTCATTGCTGTCCTCCTGTTTCGAGCCGGTACCAGCCGCCTCGGGTGACTCCGACGGCCGAACGGCCCCGGCCGAATTCGGTGCTGAAGATGTCCCGCACGCTCGCCCGCCAGGCCGCTGCCTGCTCCGGATCGCGGCCGCGGAGGGCGACGATGTCGGTGGGCACGCGGCACCACAGTGAGCCGGCGCTCTCGGCGACGCTCGGCCGGCCGTCGGGCCCGATGCCGCGCACGTCGGCGGGGCCGAAGCCGGGCAGGACGGTGGCCAGGGGAACGCCCTCGCTGCAGGCGACGGATTCGCGGCTCGTCAAAGGCCAGACGGCGACCAGCCGGTCGCTCTGGTCGCCGGCGTTGATGTCGTCCTCCATCAGGCCGTAGAAGTTCTCGAGGTACTCGTCGGCGTGCGCCCCCAGCTTCGTGAGGTTGAACCGGGCATTACGGCTGACCAGGGGGTCGAAGGTCCAGGTCATGGTCTCGATCCCCCGGATCAGGGCCCAGGCCCGCTGGTGCTGCTTGAGGGCGAATCCGACACCGTTGTCGGCGAGGCCCGGCAGCACGCCCGCGATCAGGGAGTACATGGACGCGTTCCCCGGCGACACGATCGCCGCGGCCGCCCCGCAGAGCGTCCCGTTCTCGGAGTACGCGGCCGTGACGTTGCAGCCGGCGTGGCTGATGCTGCGCAGCAGATCCGTCGGGATCGGCGCTCCGTGCGGCGACGTTCCCCACACGGTGATCAGCAGGGCTTCCACGTCTCGGAGCCGATCCAGGTCAGACTCGTCGACGACGCGGATCCGGGCCGCTGCTGCCGCCCGGGCCGACGCGTCTCGCGCCTGGCGGACGAGCGGACTGACTTCGAGGCTGAGGGACATGGTCCAAGTGTGGTCAGAACCCGGCGCTCGATCCTCGTCGACCAGCACGAAGCTTGGGTGAATTCATTGTCGTGCAGCACAATAAGCCGCTACGGTTGCCGGGTGATGCAATCGAATCCGCCTGGACCGGGCATTGGCATTGGCGTCGCCGAACTGCTGCAGATTCTCGACGGCTCCGGCCTGCGCCTCGCCTCGCACCTGACCCGGATCCGCCTGCCCCTGACCAGTCCGACGCTGCACGACCCGCTCGGCACCGAGACCGGCCGGCGCAGCGGCATCCTCCTGGGCATCGGTCTGCACCCGGCCGCGCCGCAATCCGCGGAGGCCGTGCGGAACGCGGCCCGGCGGGGATTCGGCGCGGTCGTCGTGAAGTCGCTCGGGTTGAGCGTGGAAACCCTCGCGGCCGTCGCCGACGCCGAGGGAATCGCCCTGCTGGTCGTGGACGACGAGCTCGAGTGGCGCCAGGTGGACTCGCTCATGAATTCCGCCTTGACCACGGCGAGTGAGGCCGACAGCTCCCTCTCGGCCACCCCGGTCGGCGACCTGTTCGCGCTGGCCAACGCGATCGCCGCCCTGATCGGCGGTGCGACCGCGATCGAGGACCTCCAGACGCACATCCTCGCCTATTCGACCGTGCCGGGACAGGTGATCGACGACGATCGACGGGAGGGCATCCTCGGCCGGCAGGTGCCGGACCTGCCGGAGAACGCCGAGCAGTATGCGTCGGTGTTCCGGGCTCCGGGTGCGGTGCGGGTGCCCGGCCTGCCTCCGGGCCTGGACCGGCTGGCCGTGGCCGTCCGGGCCGGCGTTCAGCCGCTCGGCTCGATCTGGGTCGTCGACGCAGCCGCAGACCTCGACAGCGATGCCCTGCGTGCGCTCGAACGGGCCGCCGACATCGCCGCGCTGCACCTGCTGCGCGCCCGGAGCACCGCGGACCTGGCCCGCCAGCAGCGCGCCGAACTGCTGCGCCGGCTGCTCGAGGGCGGAGACGATTCCAGGCTCCTCGCCACCCAGCTGGGGCTGGACGCCGCCGGACCGTTCGTGGTGCTGGCGTTCCAGCCGGATCTGGCGGCAACCGGCGACGAGCTGCGGCTGTTGAGACTGATCGACCTGATCGCGATCCAGTGCGAGGCCCACCAGCACAACGCCGAATGCGTCGTGATCGGCGGCGAGGTCTACGCGCTGTTCAGCGGCGCGGCCGGGTCAGACCCGACGGGCGTCGAGGCCCTGGCGGCCCGGGTCGCGGGCCGCTCGGCCACGGCATTCGGCATCACCGTGCGCGCATCCGTGGGGTCGGTGGTCTCGGCCCTGGCCGGCATCGCCCGGTCGCGGCACGACGCCGACCTGGTGCTGCTGCTCGTCGGGACTCTCCCGGGAGCCGGCTC
The DNA here is from genome assembly GCF_004403275.1 of Cryobacterium sp. TMT4-10. Lineage (NCBI taxonomy): Bacteria > Bacillati > Actinomycetota > Actinomycetes > Micrococcales > Microbacteriaceae > Cryobacterium > Cryobacterium sp. TMT4-10. The sequence goes on along the minus strand of NZ_SOGU01000027.1, from coordinate 54,438 downwards.
CGTGGCGAGCGCCAGGGACGAGCGCAGCCGGCTGACGCTCCTCGAACTCGCGGAGATCTTCCGCCGCACCCCGCGGCTCGTTTCCGAGCAGGCGAATCGGGTGCTCGAGACGGATGCCCGCACGGGCACCGACTACGCCAAGACCCTGCGTACCTATCTGGACTGTTCGCGCGATTCGGCCGTCACGGCCGGCCGGCTGTCGGTGCATCAGAACACCCTCCGGTACCGCCTACGCCGGGCTCAGGAGCTGTTCGGGATCGACCTCGATGACGCGGACGACACCCTGACCCTGTGGCTCAGCCTGCGGGTGGCCGAATTCGACTGACCGTTTGCCCGAGCCTCACCACTCTGAGCCTCACCAGTCTTAGCCTCACCAGTCGGTGCGTTCGCGCTCCTGGGCGACGACCTCGTCCCGGTCGACGAGGCGGCGCAGACCGGCGAGCGGCTGCGCCATCCGGTGATTTCCGCGGATGCGCGGCTCCACCCGGTCGAGGAAGGCCCAGTACCCGGCGGTGAACGGGCACGCGTCCTCGCCCAGTCGCTTCTTCGGGTTGAACGTGCACGAGCCGCAATAGTCGCTCATCTTCGAAATGTACGCGCCACCGGAGGCATAGGGCTTGGTGGCGACGATTCCGCCGTCGGCGTGCTGGGACATCCCGACGACGTTCGCGGGCATCACCCACGGCGTGCCGTCGACGAAGGCGTTCGTGAACCAGTCGGTGAGTTCCGCCGGCCGGTACCCGCGTTGCAGCGCCCAGTTGCCGAGCACCATCAGGCGCTGAATGTGGTGGGCATGTCCCGTGCGGCGCACCTGGTCGAGCACGTGGCTCACGCACTTCGCCCGCACGCCCTGTCCGTCGAGTTCGAGGAACTCCCGCGGCACCGGCACCTGCGCATCCAGGAAATTACTGCGCCGCACGTAATCCTCGCCGAGGTGCCAGTAGAGGTGCCAGACCCAGTCCCGCCAGCCCATGATCTGCCGCACGACTGCCTCCACGCTCTGCAGCGGCGCTCCCCCGGTCTCGTAGGCCAGGACAACGGCGTCGATCACCTCGCGCGGATGCAGCAGCCCCAGATTCAGGGGAACGCTCAACCGCGAGTGGGCCATGGCGTCGTCGCCGAGCAGGGAGGCGTCCTCGAACGGTCCGAAGTCGCCCAGCCGCGTCTCGACGAAGTCGGCGAGCGCCGCCAGCGCCTCCGTGCGGGTCGCCGCGAACCGGCGTGGGCCGTCGTCCCCGATCAGACGGATGCGCCCCTCCGCCTGCCACCGGTCCAGGTCGGCGCGCACCTGTTCGTCGATGTCGTCCTCGACCGGGCGATACGGGTCGGGCAGGCCCAGGCTCACCGCGCCCTTCGGCGGCGGCTGACGGTTGTCGTGGTCGAAGTTGAACCGGTCGCCCTCCGGGTCGGGGCCGCGCATCAGCAGTCCCGTGTCGGTGCGCACCTGGCGGTAGAACTGGTCCATGATCAGCCGCGACGGCGGCCGCCCCGCCGCCCAGGCGGAGAAGTCCGCTTCGCTGGTGACGAAGCCGCGGCTGGGCAACACGTGCGCGCCGAGTTCCTGCACGAGGGCGCGGGAACCCCAGGAGGTGGGATTGATCACCTCGAGCTCACGACCGGTGAGAACGTCCCGGTAGTGATCGGCGCGGAGGTATTCCACCCGGTCGCCCAGCTCCCTGGCCCGGTGGCGCAGGGCGCTGAGGATCAGGTGCGCCTTGGCCCGGTGGTACGGGCGGCGCCCGAGCACCCCCACGGCCTCCACCATCACCAGCGGTCCGCCGTCATCGAAGTGGGGACCGAGCTGATCGGCAAACAGGAAGCGTGGCGGCATGGTGATTCCGAGCCTAGATCACCCGGTCCCGCCCTGCCATGGTCGCCGAGCCCGCCCCGTGTTCCACCGGCCCCCGGTCCCGGTGCCGGTCCCGGTGCCGGTGCCGGTGCCCGTGCCCGTGCCCCAACGAATTCGACGGAGATTTTGCCCGAATCGGGATCAAACACCCGCAATCGCACTTTTTAGAGCCGTTTCTCCGTCGAATTGGTTCGCCGGGCATCCACTCCACCCTCGCTGCACGCGCCCTTGCCCGGCGGCCGGCGCTCACCTCAGTGCCCCAACGAATTCGACGGAGATTTTGCCCGAATGGAGCCCAAACCGCCTGAAACCCTGTTTTTGGATCAGAATCTCCGTCGAATTGGTTCGGCGCCGGACGCCGCGCCCGACCCTCGAGGAGCAGCGCCGAGCTTCGAAGCCGATGCCCAGCAACCACGGGTTAGCCTCTCTCCATGGGCAGGTTCGTAGACAGCTGGCGGTCACATCTCCTGGTGACATTTTCCGGGAACAGCGAGGGCCGGCCGAACTGGGTCGACAAGATCGAGCTCGGCGACGACGCGGGGTTCTTCGGCCCGGGCTCGGCCTCGTGGGCCGTTCACGGCGGGATGGCCACGATGGTCGCCGGCATCCGTGCACTGCTGATGCAGACCCTGCACCCGGGCGCCATGGCCGGCGTGCACGACTGGTCGCGCTATCAGGAGGACCCCCTCGGGCGTCTCGCCGGCACGATCCAGTGGCTGGTCACGGTGACCTTCGCCGACACCAAGCTGGCCGAGCTCGAATCGTCCCGGGTGGGGCGCTTCCATGACCGGGTGACGGGCACCTACCGCGACGCCCAGGGCATCGAACGCCCCTATGCGGCCGGCGACCCCGAGCTGCTGGCCTGGGTGCACATCGTCTTCACCGACGCCTTCCTGCAGTCCCACACGATCTGGGGTGACGCCATTCCGGGCGGCGCCGACGGCTACGTGCGCGAATGGGCGAAGGCGGGAGAACTGGTCGGCGTGCGAAACCCGCCGCTGTCGGCCGCCGAACTGAAGCAACAACTCGACGCGTTCAAGGATGCCGGCGTGCTCAAGAGCGACGAGCGCGTCGCCGAGGCGGTGCGTTTCATCCGCAACCCCCCGCTCCGGCCCGCGATGATGCCGTTCTACCGGGTCATGTTCGCCGGCGCGGTCGCGTCGATCCCCCGCGAATACCGTGACCTGCTCGGCCTCCGGCGGTCGATGCTGCCCGCGGTCTGGGCCACGGGCGCGGTGCTCGGCGCGGTGCGGTTCCTGCTCGGCCGCTCGTCGTCCTCGGAGGACGCGGCCCGGGCCCGGATCAAACGTCTCGCCGCCGCGAACCCCGCCTAGCCTCGGACCGGACGTCCGGATGCCCGGATGCCGGGCCGTGCACACCGCCGGGCCTCGCACACTGCGGCGCGGAGGTACACCCCCTTGCCGCACGGACGTATTTGAGGAAATCTCTGAGAATGAGAGAAAACGACTGGGTCCTGAACGTCCACTGCCGGGAGTGCGGAATCGGTGGTACAGCCCACGTCGGGAACGACCGCCGCATTGTCTGGCCGCTCATCGTGCACGAGTCCAACTGCGAACTCGCCGACGCGCAGGATCTTGTGGAGTCGAGGCACGGCGAGTCGGTGTACGGCCGGCAGCCCACTTTCGCACGCTGACCCCGGCGCCTTCGCGCACTGACCCCGTCGCAGAACACCGCCTCTTACCCCTGGTGCCCCTCGCCGAACCGTGAGAAGACCTTGTTTCCGGAACGGAAACAGGGGCGCAACTCACGGTTCGGCGATGAAACGGGCGGCGATGAAACGGGCGGCGAGGAAACCGGCGACGAGGCAACGGGCGACGAGCGGCAGCCGAGTAACGGCTACCGGACGGGCGCGAAGAAGGCCGCGATGGCCGCGCTCAGCGCGAACGGGTCGTTCACGTGGCAGAGTTCGCGGGCCGAGTGCATCGACAGGAGCGGGATTCCGACGTCGACCGTGCGGATGCCGAGCCTCGTCGCCGTCAGCGGACCGATGGTCGAGCCGCACGGCACGTTGTTGTTCGACACGAACTCCTGATATTCCACGCCGGCCTGGGCACAGACACCTGCCCAGAGTGCCGCACCGCCGGCATCCGTCGCGTAACGCTGAGTCGCGTTGATCTTCAGCAACGGCCCCCCGCCCGCCACGGGCCGGTTCGCCGGGTCGTGCTTCTCCGGGTAGTTGGGGTGCACGGAGTGACCGGCGTCGGCCGATAGGCACCACGAACCGGCGTAAGCACGCAACCGCTCACTGACGGATGCCCCGAGCCCCGCCCCGATCCGGGTCAGGATGTCGTCGAGCAGCGGTGCGCTCGCGCCGGAGCGGGTCTGGGAACCGAGTTCCTCGTGGTCGAAGGCCGCGAACACCAGGATCTGATCACTGGGCTCCGGCGCGGCGAGCAGCGCCACCAGGCCGGCATGCACCGAGGACAGGTTGTCCATCCGGCCGGCGGCGAACAGTGCGTCGTCCAGGCCGAACCGGGCGGGGGCCGCCGTGTCGGCGGTGAGGATGTCGTACCCCGCGACCTCTTCACCCCGCAGCCCGGCGAGTCCGGCAAGGTGCCCGACCAGGTCGGCCTGGCCGGCCTCCCCCACACCGAAGACCGGGGTCAGGTGTCGCTGCCGGTCGAGGGTGAGGCCCGTGTTGGCATCACGGTCGAGGTGGATGGCCAGCTGTGGGATGCGGCAGAACGGTCCGGTGCGCACCAGGTGCTCGGAGCCGTCGATGGTGGTCAGCCGGCCGGCGAGCTCGAGCTCGCGGTCGAGCCAGGAGTTGAGCAGTGGGCCGCCGTAGACCTCGACGCCGGCCTGCAGCCATCCGTGGGCCCCGATGGTCGGCTTCGGCTTGAGCTTGAACCCGGGCGAGTCGGTGTGGGCGCCCAGGATGCGGAACGGCGTCGTCGGGCCCGCGCCGGCCGGTTGCACCCAGGCGATGACCGCGCCGTCACGAACGACGTAGCGCCGTCCGGCCTCACCGGACCACTCCTCGGCTTCGTCGACACGGCTGAAGCCGGCGGAGTCCAGGCGTCGGGCGACCTCCGCGGCCGCGTGGTATGACGACGGGGAGGCGGTGATGAAGCGGGCGAAATCGTCGGTGTGGGTGGCGACGCTGGTTGGCGGGAAGGTCATGCATCCATCCAACCACTGGGGCGGGCGGGCCGGGCGCCCGGTCCCCGCCGCATCCCCTCCGTCAGGTGCGGAAAGGCCGGAAAGGTGCGATTCTCTCCACCGAAGCACCGAAGCACCGCAAGCACCCCGACCGTTGGGAGACCCGTGACTGAGAGCCCACCGCCCCGGGTGGCGTGCGCCGGGGTCATCTTCGACCTCGACGGGGTGGTCACCGACATGGCGTCGGTGCACGCGGCGGCCTGGAAGGCCCTCTTCGACGAGGTGCTGCCCGGCCTCTCCGCCACCCCCCAGCGCCCGTTCGACTCCGACGACTACCGGGGCTTCATCGACGGGCGCCCGCGGGAGGACGGCATCCGTTCCTTCCTGGCGTCCCGCGGCCTGACAGCGCCCGACGGGCCGGCGGCCGCAGCACGGCCCGCAGACCGGGCCGAAGCCGGGCTGACGGTGGCCGCCCTGGCCGAGCGCAAGCAGGAGCTGTTCCACGAGCTCCTCGAGGTCTCGGGGGTGCTCGCCTTCCCCGACGCGGTCACCCTGATCCGTCGGCTTCGCGCGGAGGGGATTCCGCGCGCACTGGTGTCCTCGAGCCGCAATGGCGCTGCCGTGCTCGCCGCCGCGGGAATCTCAGACCTGTTCGACGTGCGAGTCGACGGCGCCGACGCGGCCCGCCTGGGGCTGCCCGGAAAACCCGATCCTGCCCTCTTCGTGGAGGCCGCCCGCCGGTTGGGCGTGCCTCCGCCGCTGCTGGCCGTGATCGAGGATGCCGAGGCGGGCGTCCGGGCCGCGGCGCGCGGCGGCTTCGGACTGGTGATCGGCCTCGACCGCACGAACACGGGCGACCGGTTGCGGGACGCAGGCGCCGACCTCGTGGTCTCCGGGCTCGGCGACCTCGACCCGGCCGGGCTGGACCTGGCCGAGTTCAACGGCACGATCACCGAGCCACCAGGCCAGCCGGCCAACCCGGATGAACCGGCGGACCGGGCCGACCCGGCAGCCGACCCCACGCCCGACCCCACGACCGATCCCACCGGCGGCTGGGCCGGCGGCGAGTCGGGGAGCGACCCCTGGCTGCTCCGATACGACGGCTTCGACCCCGCCACCGAGGGGCTCCGCGAAGCGCTCTGCACGCTCGGCAACGGCTACTGGGGCACCCGGGGAGCGGCACCCGAAACCGACGCGGATGACGTGCACTACCCCGGCACCTACCTTGCCGGCGTCTACAACCGGCTGCGCACCGATCTGGGCACCCACTGGGTCGAGGACGAGAGCGTGGTCAACGCCCCCAATTGGCTGCCGCTCTGGTTCCGGGTGGCCGACGACGACTGGTTCCGGCCGAGCAGCCCCCAGGTGCAGACCTACCGGCAGGAACTGGACCTGCGGCGCGGCCTGCTCACCCGGGTCGTGCGGTTCCGCGACGACGCCGGCCGCACCACCCGGGTCACCACCCGCCGTTTCGTCTCCCAGGCCGCCCCGCACGCCGCCGTGCTGGAGACGACGTTCGAGGCCGAGGACTGGTCCGGGCCGATCACCGTCAGGTCCGCCCTGGACGGCCGGATCGCGAACCGCAACGTGGCCGCAGACCGGCTCCTCGCGAGCCGCCACCTCATCCCCCGCACGAACGTGGCCATCGACGCGGACACCCTGCTGCTGGAGATGGAAACCACCCAGTCCGGCATCCACATCGCCATGGCGGCGCGCACCCGGGCCTTCGCGGGCGACGAAATCCTGGCCCCGGAACGCCGGGTGCAGACGGATGACGCGGGCTGGGTCGCGCAGGAATTCGAGCTGCAGCTGAGCCCGGGCCGGCCGGTCAGGGTGGAGAAGATCGTGTGCGTCAGCACCTCACGGGACCGGGCGATCGCCTCCCCGGCCCGGTCGGTGACGACCTGGCTTCGCCGGCTGACCGACCCGGCCGAGCTCCTCGCCGCGCACGAACGGGAGTGGGAGATCCTCTGGGACGAGTTCGCCGTGCAGCTGAAAACGGGCACGCGCCAGTCGCTCGCGCTCAATCTGAACACCTTCCACGTGCTGCAGACCCTGGCCGACGTCGACGCCGACCTGGACGCCAGCATCCCGGCCCGCGGCCTGCACGGCGAGGCGTACCGCGGACACATCTTCTGGGACGAGCTGTTCGTCTACCCGATCCTCACCCTGCGTCGGCCGGACCTCAGCCGGGTGCTGCTCGGCTACCGCTACCGCCGCCTGAACGAGGCGCGGGCCGCGGCCCGCGAAGCCGGTTTCGAGGGGGCGATGTTCCCGTGGCAGAGCGGGATCGACGGGCGGGAGGTGACCCCCACCGAATTCCTCAACGTGCGCACCGACGAGTGGATGCCCGACAACACCCGGCTGCAGCGGCATGTGGGCCTCGCCGTCGCGTACAGCGTCTGGCAGTACTACCAGTCCACCGGCGACACCGACTTCCTGATCCACCAGGGCGCCGAGCTTCTGCTCGAGGTGGCGCGGTTCTTCGCCAGCCTGGCCCGGTACGACGAGGCCGACGACCGCTACGACATCGTGGGCGTGATGGGGCCGGACGAATTCCATGACGGCTACCCGGACGCCCCCGGGGAGGGCCTCCGGAACAACGCGTACACCAATGTCATGGCGGCGTGGGTGCTGCTCCGGGCGGCGGAAACGGTTTCCCTGCTCGAACGAAGATACTGCCGCCCGCTCTGGAGCCGGCTGCGCCTGCGGCCGGAGGAGGTCAGGCGCTGGGAGCACATCAGCCCACGGTTGCGGGTCCCGTTCATGGCCGACGGGGTGCTCAGCCAGTTCGAGGGTTACGAGGCCCTGCCCGAGCTCGATTGGGCCGGCTACCGGGCCCGGTACGGTTCGATCGGCCGCCTGGACCTCATCCTCAATGCCGAAGGCGACAGCACCAACAACTACCGGGCATCGAAGCAGGCCGACGTTCTGATGCTGCTCTACCTGTTCTCCGCCGAGGAACTGCGCGAGCTGCTCGGCGGCATGGGCTACTCCCTGCCGCCCGAGGCCGTGGTGCGCACCGTCGACTTCTACGCCGCCCGCTCCACCCACGGGTCGACCCTGAGCAATGTCGTGCACTCCTGGCTGGAGGCCCGCCGCGACCGCGAACGGTCCTGGCAGTTCCTGAACCAGGCGCTCGACAGCGACCTCGCGGACATCCAGGGTGGCACCACGCACGAAGGCATCCACCTCGGGGCGATGGCCGGCTCGGTCGACATGGTGGTGCGCTGCTACACCGGGCTGGAGATCCGGGACAACATGCTCTGGCTGCACCCGGTGCTCCCGGCTGAACTGACCTGGGTGGCGTTCGGCATCAACTACCGGGAGCAGCCGATCCGGCTGGAGCTGACGCCCACGAATCTGAGGCTGCACCTGCACGCCGGCGGCGCCACCCCGATCCGGGTGCGCGTCGAGGGCCGCGAAGCGATCCTCTCCCCCGGACAGACCCGCGACTTCCCGCTCGGACCCTAGCGGCCGACCCTGGTCCGAGGCTGCGGCGGATGCTGCGCGGGCCTTGCAGGCACCCGCACCCCGGCGTGTACTGGAGGGGACTTCACCTTCATACGTTCCGACTCCACCCATGGACGCCAAGAGAGGAAACCATGTCCACGATGATCTTCGTCAACCTGCCCGTCGCCGACCTGAAGCGGTCCACCGACTTCTTCAGCGCACTCGGCTATTCCTTCGACCCCCGGTTCACGGATGAGAACGCCGCCTGCCTGGTCATCGACCAGGACCACGTCTACGCGATGCTGCTCACCACGGAGATGATGAAGCGATTCACCCGCAAGTCGATCGTGAACGCACGCGAGGGCACCGAGGCCATCCTCGCCCTCAGCGCCGACAGCCGGGAGGCGGTCGACGCCCTCGCCGACAAGGCACTCACCTCCGGCGGCAGCGCCTCCAATCCCCCCGACGACCAGGGCTACATGTACAGTCGCAGCTTCCAGGACCCGGACGGGCACCTCTGGGAGGCGTTCTGGATGGACCTGGCGGGAATGGAGAATGCCGCCACGCAGCAGGCCGCAGACCAGGCCGCCGGCGTCTCCGACGTGCAGCGGTAGCCCGGTCTGGTCTGCCGGTCTGCCGGTCTGCCGGTCTGCCTCACACCTCTGTCTGCAGGGCCGCCCGCGCGAACGCGGCCCCGCCGGGCGTGATGGCCCACCGCAGGTAATCGTCGCTGCGGTCGATCACGCCCAACTGGTGGAGCAGCCGCCACTTCGTCAGCACGAGGGCGAACGCGGCAGCGCCGGAGAACGGCTCCCCGTCCGGTTGCACCCAGCCGACGGTTTCGAGGCTGAGGGCCAGCATCTCCTTGAACAGCTCGCTCTCGTCGAAGCCCCGCCGGGCGATCAGCAGCAGCAGCAGGTTGATCGCATCCGTCTCCACCGCGGAGCGGCTGACGTGGATGGTGCGGGCGAGATGCCACCACAGCTCACGCGGCGCCTCGGCGAGCGCCCGGCCCCGGCTGGTCTGCAGCAGGCTGCCCCGGGTCACCCGCAGCAGGCCGACCCTGACCAGGTGCTCGCGCAGTTCCCGCAGCGGCAGGATGTGCACCTCCCGGTTCACGGCCACCGGCCAGCCCCAGTCCAGCTCGGTGGTGGCCTCGACCACGATCGCGGGAGGGAGGAAGCCGGCCGCGGTCAAACGGATGCCGTCCGCGCCGACGCGGCGCAGCATCCACTGCACATGCCCCACCATCCGGCGCATCGCCCGCTCGTGCAGCAGAATCGTGTCGGTAACCCGGGCCTCCGCCACCACCAGCCGGAAGCCCGCGATGGAGTCGGGGTGCATGCGGGTTTCGAGTTCCTGGATGACCTTCACGCTGCGAGCATAGCGAGTCCCGATCGGGGGCCGGACGCACCCGGGCGAGACCGGTCCGGTCCGGCCCGACGCTGACGTAGCCTTGGACGCATGGCCAGAGACATCGCAACTTCCACCGTCGTCGACCGTGACGGCATGCTCGACTTCGTTCGCCCGCGGCACCGGATGCTGCTGGCCACCACCCGCGCCGACGGCCGCCCACAGATCTCGCCGGTCGCCGGCGGGGTGGACCCCGACGGCCGGATCGTGATCTCCTCGTACCCGTCCCGGGCCAAGACCCGCAACGCCGAGCGCAATGTGCACGCCTCCGTGCTGGTGCTCTCCGACGACTGGGACGGCGGCTGGATCCAGGTCGACGGCGACGCCGAGGTGCTGCACATGCCCGAGGCGGCCGACGGTCTCGTCGAGTACTTCCGCTGCATCGCCGGCGAGCACTCGGACTGGGCCGAGTACCGGGCCGCCATGGCCCTGCAGGACAAGTCGCTGATCCGCATCGTGCCTACCCGCTGGAGCCCGATCGGCACCGGCGGCTTCCCCGCCGACGTGGCCGCCCGGCTCGACGCGCTCTAGTCCCCCACCGGCCCGCCCGCAGCCCGCGCCTGCCCACACTCGCCCGCGCCCGACCTCCCGCCCCTGCCCGCGCCCGCGCCCGCGCCCGCCCGCAGCGTCGCGGCGGACCCTGTGCCCGCCGGCGCAGGGTCTAACCTGCGCCGCGAGTGCGGCCCGGCGCCCGGTGACCGGCCGTGACCCAGAGGTCACCCGGCATCCTGTCACCCGCACCTGCGAAGCTGGACCGATGACCGACACCCGCACCGACGCCCTCGAGATCCTGCGCACCCTGGTCGGGCGCGATGACGCCGACTTCCACGAGGGGCAGTTCGAGGCGATCGAGACCCTCGTCGACCAGCGCCGGCGCGCCCTGGTCGTGCAGCGCACCGGGTGGGGCAAGTCGGCGGTGTACTTCGTCGCCACGCTGCTGCTGCGCCGGCAGGGCGCCGGGCCGACGATCCTGGTGTCGCCGCTGCTCGCCCTGATGCGCGACCAGGTGGCCGCGGCCGCCCGGGCCGGCGTGCGCGCGGTCTCGATCAACTCGTCCAACCCGCACGAGTGGGCCGAGGTACGGCAGCAGCTGCAGAACGACGAGGTCGACGTGCTCCTCGTCTCTCCGGAGCGCCTGAACAACCCGAAGTTCCGTGACGAGCAGCTCCCCGCGCTGCTGGAGCGGGTCGGCCTGCTCGTCGTGGACGAGGCCCACTGCATCTCCGACTGGGGCCACGATTTCCGGCCCGACTACCGGCGCCTGCGCGACCTGATCGCCCAGATGCCCGACGGGGTGCCGGTCCTGGCGACGACGGCCACCGCGAACAGCCGGGTGGTGACGGATGTCGCGGCGCAGCTGGACAGCGCGGCGACCGGATCCGCCACCGACACCTCCGCCGGAGCCGACACCTCCGCCGCGGTGGTCACCATCCGCGGGCCGCTCGCCCGCGCCTCCCTGCGCCTGGGCGTGCTGCGCCTGCCCGACTCCCGCACCCGCCTGGCCTGGCTGCTCAGCCACATCGACGAGCTGCCCGGCAGCGGCATCGTCTACACCCTCACCGTGTCGGCGGCCGAAGACACGGCCCGGCTGCTGCGGGAGGCCGGCCACCCGGTGCGCGCCTACACCGGCCAGACGGACACGGCCGAACGCGAGGAGTCCGAGGGCATGCTCAAGCGCAACGAGGTGAAGGCCCTCGTCGCCACCAGCGCCCTCGGCATGGGCTTCGACAAACCGGACCTCGGCTTCGTCCTCCACCTCGGCGCACCCTCCTCCCCGGTCGCCTACTACCAGCAGGTCGGCCGCGCCGGCCGCGCCACCGAGAACGCCGATGTGCTGCTGCTGCCCGGGGTCGAAGACCAGGACATCTGGCAGTACTTCGCGACCTCCTCGATGCCCAGCAAGAACAAGGCGGAGGCCGTGATCGCCGCGTTGACCGCGCACGGCGGCGCCCCGCTCTCCACCCCGGCGCTGGAAGCCCGCGTCGACCTGAAGAGGAGCCCGCTCGAACTCCTGCTCAAGGTGCTCGACGTGGACGGCGCCGTGCGCCGGGTCACGGGCGGCTGGGTCGCCACGGGCGAGCCCTGGTTCTACGACCAGGAGCGCTACGAGCGCATCGCCGCCGCCCGCGTCGCCGAGCAGCAGTCCATGATCGAATACGAGACCACCACCGGCTGCCGGATGGAGTTCCTGCAGCGCGCCCTCGACGACGACACCGCCGTCGCCTGCGGGCGCTGCGACAACTGCACCGCGGCCTGGTTCCCGGCCGAGGTGCGGCCCGACATGGCATCAGCCGCCGCCCAGTCCCTCGACCGGGTCGGCGTGGCCCTCGAGCCGCGCGCCCAGTGGCCGACCGGGGTCGCCAGCCTGGGCGTGAACGTGCGGGGCAACATCCCGGTCGACGAGCGTCTGCTGGCCGGGCGCGCCCTCGCCCGGCTGACCGACCTGGGCTGGGGCGGGCCCCTGCGCGACCTCTTCGCCGCTCAGGCCACGGATGCCCCGGCGAGCAAGGCCATGATCGCCGCCTGCATCCGCGTGCTGGCCGAGTGGGGCTGGGAGGAGCGGCCGGCGGCGGTGGTGAGCCTGCCGTCCCGGCGGCATCCGGTGCTCGTCGACTCGGTGGCCCGCGCCCTCTCCGATGCCGGGCGGCTGCCCTGGCTCGGTTCCCTCGACCTCGTGGGCACGGGGCCGACCGGCGCCCCGGGCGGCAACAGCGCCTACCGGCTCTCCAATGTGTGGGACCGCTTCAGTGTGGGGCCCGATCTCGCCCAGGCGCTGGCCCCGTTCGCCGGGCGGCCGATCCTGCTGGTCGACGACATCGCCGGGAGCCGCTGGACGCTGACCGTCGCCGGGCGCCTGCTGCGGCGGCAGGGCGTCGCGGCGGTGCTGCCGTTCGCTCTCGCCCTCACGTCCTGATGCCGGCGCCCCGGGTCAGCGCAGCGCCCGCAGCGCCCGCAGCTTGACGCCCCGCCGCTCACCGATCTCGTCGGCGTCCGCGGCCTCGCCCCGGTGTGCCGCCTGCATGGACAGGCGCACGAGATCAACGCCGCGCAACCCCGGCCAGCCCTGCACCAGGCGACGCCAGGACGTGGGCACCTCCGCCAGTCCCCAGCGCGCGGCCACGAGCGCACCGACGGTGGCCGCCACGGCATCCGTCTCGCCCCCGCCCCGCGCAGCGGCCTCGATGGCGCGGCGCACCTGGCCGGCATCCGTGCCCTGGGTGTGGGTGATCGCCGACCAGGCGCCCTGCAGCGTCTGCACCACCCAGCCGTTGTTCGAGAAGTCTGCCGGCCGCTTTTCTTCGGCGTAGGCGAACCGCGCCGCCCAGGCGTCGCGCCGACCGGCCGGCAGCAGCGGAAGACCGACCCGCAGGTCCAGCTCCCCCTCCATCACCGCATGACGGATGGCGAGTCCCCACAGCACGCAGGCGTCCCCGGTATCCGTCTCGCAGTGCGTCAACTCACTGACCAGCCGGGCAGCATCGGCCAGCGCCCCCGGGTCGTCGAGGTAGGCCAGGGCGACCGCCGCGGTGCGAGGGAGCGAGCCGGCGCCGGCGCTGCGCCCGTTTCGTTCGTGCTGTTCCCGGGCCATCCGGCGCACCCCCGCTGCCGTCGGTTCGCTGCGCGAGAGCACCGCCCCCAGCTGGATTCCACCGTAGGGGGCGGATTTCGCCCAGCCCACCCACTGGACGGCCACGCCGTCGAGTACGGCCTCATCCCGCAGGTCTCCGCCGTCTGCCGCGGCGAGCGCCAGGGGCACGGCCATGGCGGTGTAGTCGGTCCATTCGCCGGGCGCCCAGTGGAACCCGCCGCCCCCACGCATACTGACGGGCGTGGAGTCGGGCAGGGGGCCTGCGAATTCGTAGCCGGCACCGAGCGCGTCTCCGCAAGCCAGGCCGAGGAGCACGCCGGCGGAACGATCGTGCTGGGCAGGGGTGAGCTTCATGGCGGACTCCTTCGGGTTGAGTACGGCTCGCGCAGCCTATTACCACGCAAAATCGCGGGCAAGGCCATTGACCCGGCGTCCCCTCCTGTGTGACGGGACATGTCGGATGGGAATAGTGACCGGTGCGCACACCTTGTTAGTCTTCGGACGTTGCTGATCAGCAACGGAACGACGAAACCTCGGTTAGGCCAGAAACTAATGAAGCTCAAGATCATGTCGGCAGTCCTTTTCACAGCGATCGCCGTTTCGCTGGCCGGCTGCTCCACCGGCGGGGACACTGACTCCGACAAGACCGCCGGGGCGGACACGTCCCTCTCCGCCGTGCAGAAGTCCGGCACGCTCACCGTCGGCACCGAGGGAACCTACCGCCCGTTCACGTTCCACGAGAACGGGTCGGGCAAGCTGACCGGATTCGACGTCGAGGTGGTCGAAGCCGTCGCCGGCAAGCTCGGCGTCAAGGCCAAGTTCGAGGAAACCCAGTGGGACGGCATCTTCGCCGGCCTCGAGGCCGGCCGCTTCGACGTGATCGCCAACCAGGTCTCGATCACCCAAGAGCGCACCGCCAAGTACGAGTTCTCCACGCCGTACACGTACTCGACGGGCGTGATCGTGGTCAAGAGCGACAACACGTCCATCACCTCCTTCAAGACCCTGTCGGGCAAGACCTCGGCGCAGTCGCTGACCAGCAACTGGAACACCCTGGCCACCGAGAGCGGCGCCAACGTGCAGGCCGTCGAAGGCTGGGCCCAGTCGGTGGCACTGGTCGAGCAGGGCCGCGTCGACGCGACCGTGAACGACAACCTGACCTACCTGGACTACAAGAAGCAGACCGGTGCCGCCGGTCTCAAGGTGGCCGCGAACACCGACGAGAAGTCCGAGTCCGCATTGGCCTTCATCAAGGGCAGCACGGCGCTTAAGACCGCCGCGGACAAGGCCCTGGCCGAGCTGACCGCGGACGGGACCCTGGCGAAGATCTCCGAGAAGTACTTCGGGACCGACGTCTCCAAGTAACCGCCTCGGCTGACGAGGCGTACCGATGAACGAGACCGCGACCCAGTCCGCCTGGGACCTTTTTTTGACCTCCCTGGGACCGATCGCGCAGGGAGCCGTCACGGGAACCATCCCGCTGGCCCTGGCATCCTTCGCGATCGGGCTCTCGCTGGCCCTCGGGCTGGCCCTGATGCGCCTATCCCGGCGCCGCTGGGTGTCCGGCATCGCCCGCGTCTACATCTCCATCATTCGCGGAACGCCCCTGCTGGTGCAGCTGTTCGTGATCTTCTACGGCCTGCCGTCGCTGGGCATCCTGATCGACCCGTGGCCGAGCGCGGTGGTCGCGTTCTCGCTGAACGTGGGCGGGTATGCGGCCGAAGTGATCCGCGCGGCGATCCTCTCGGTTCCGAAAGGACAGTGGGAGGCCGCATACATGATCGGGATGTCGCACCGGCGCGCGCTGACCCGGATCATCCTGCCCCAGGCCGCCCGGGTGTCCGTCCCTCCCCTGTCGAACACCTTCATCAGCCTGGTCAAGGACACCTCCCTGGCCTCCCTGATCCTGGTCACGGAGCTGTTCCGCCAGGCCCAGGAGGTGGCCGCGTTCAGCCAGGAGTTCATGCTGTTGTACCTGGAAGCGGCACTGGTGTACTGGGTGATCTGCCTGGCCCTGTCGTCGGTGCAGAGCATCCTCGAGAAGCGATTGGACCGCTATGTCGCCCACTGACCAGCCCGTTCCCGACGCCCTGCTGCGGGTGCGCGGCCTGCGGAAGAACTTCGGCACGAACCGGGTGCTCGAATCGATCGACCTCACGGTCGGGCGCGGCCAGGTGCTCGCCCTGATCGGCCCGTCCGGTTCGGGGAAAACGACCATCCTGCGCTGCCTGAACGGCCTCGAGCTGGCCGACGGCGGCACGATCGATGTGGGTGGCGAGGTGTCCGTCTCGTTCGACCCGCCCCCGACGAAGAAGCAGCTCACGGCGTTGCGGGACCGCTCGGCCATGGTCTTCCAGCACTACAACCTGTTCCCGCACAAGACCGTGCTGGAAAACGTGCTCGAGGGGCCCGTCGTGGTGCAGCGGCGGCCGAAGGCCGAGGTGACGGCCGAGGCAATCGCCCTGCTCGAGCGCGTGGGCCTCGGCGACAAGACGGACAGCTACCCGTTCGAACTCTCCGGCGGCCAGCAACAGCGCGTCGGGATCGTACGCGCGCTCGCGCTGCGACCGCAGCTGCTGCTCTTCGACGAGCCCACCTCGTCGCTGGACCCCGAACTCGTCGGCGACGTGCTGCGCCTGATCAAGGAGCTGGCGGTGGAGGGCTGGAGCATGGTGATCGTCACTCACGAGCTCGAATTCGCCCGCGAGGTAGCCACCGAGGTGGCGTTCGTCGACGGCGGCACCGTTGTCGAGCACGGCGATCCGAAGCAGGTTCTTCGCGAGCCGAAAGAGGAACGCACCCGCCAGTTCCTGCACCGGCTGTTGTTCCCGTTCTAGACCACCGGCCGGCGTCTGAAATCCGCCCGCTAGCTCTGGTGCTCGGGGTCGTGCTTATTCGCTGGTTCCGCGACGGTCTGATCCGCTGCCCGGAGTGAGCCGGCATGAGCCCGCGCCGTGGGATCCTGCCGCGTCTTGATCAGGCTCGCAACCGTGGTCACGGTCAAGACCACACCGATGACGATCAGGCTGAGGTTCGTGCTGATCTCCGGCACGCGGGCGTCCAGGCCGTGTCCCCAGTGCAGAACGAGTTTCACACCGATGAAGGCCAGGATGAGGGACAGGCCCGTCGACAGGTAGACCAGCCGGTCGAGGAGCCCCTTGACGAGGAAGAACAGCGCCCGGAGCCCGAGCAGTGCGAAGGCGTTGGCCGTGAAGACGATGTAGGCCTCGTCGGTGATTCCGAAGATCGCCGGGATCGAGTCGAGTGCGAACAACAGGTCGGTGCTGCCAATGGCTATCAGCACGATGAACAGCGGTGTCACCGCTCGGCGGCCAGCGCTTCGCGAGAACATCCTTCCGCCGTCATAGTCGTCGGTGACGGTCAGGCCCCGGCGGGCCACCCGGACCAGCACGTTGTCCTGCACGTCGGGGTCGACATTGCGGTGCCGGTACAGCTGTACGGCCGTGAAGATCAATACCAGACCGAAGATCAGGAACATGAATGAGAACAGCGAGAGCAGTGCGGCGCCCAAGGCGATGAAGATCGCCCGCAAAATGAGTGCCAGCACGATCCCGAAGATAAGAACCTTCTGCTGGTATTTTTCCGGGACGGCGAAGGTCGACATGATGATCACGAATACGAAGAGGTTGTCGATGGACAGGCTCTTCTCAACGATGTAACCGGCGAAGTATTCAGCGCCGAAGCCCCAGCCCACCTGCGCCGCGAAAACGAGGCCGAACAGGATCGCGACCGCGATGTACAGCACGGACGAGAGTGCGGCCTCCCGAAACCTGACAACGTGCGGCCGAGCGATGGCCAGGCCCAGGTCCAGCGCGAGCAGAACCAGAATGACTGCGATGGTGAGCGCCCAGCGGAGCGCGGTTACTTCCAGCAATGGTGACCTTCCTGTCGTATCCCCGGTGAGAATTTTTTCCCCATCTCGGCGGCATTATTCTTCTTCAGTGATGTCAACAGCGATTTCTCCGGTGGTCTCCGACTCAACATCGCCCGCCCCCTTCCGGCGCCTCGCCGGTCTGCTGCGGATCGGCATGGGCCTGCTGCTTCTCGCGAGCATTGCCACGCAGGTCACGGACCAGCTCTGGAACGATGCCTTCGTGGCCACCGAGTACTTCGGCTATTTCACCATCCAGTCCAGCCTGATGAACGTCGTCGTGCTCCTCGTGGGCGGTTCCCTCGCCCTGCGCCGAAGGCTGGATCCCCAGCTCCTGACCGGAGTACGGATGTCGGTGCTCACCTACGCGGTGGTCACCGGAGCCGTGTACAACGCTCTGTTGCGCAACGTCGTCTCCGACGGGTTCACCGGGATCGCCTGGCCCAACGAGGTGCTGCACGTCTGGGCGCCGATCTTCATCGCGCTGGACTGGATACTCTCCCCGGGGCGCCCCGCCCTGGCCTGGAAGCGCCTCGGTCTGGCCCTGATCTATCCGCTGGCCTGGGTGGCCTACGCCGTGGTGCGGGGCAACCTGACCGGCTTCTACACCTACCCCTTCCTCGACCCAGGCCAGCCGGGCGGCTACCTCGCGGTGGCGCTCTACGTGCTCGGCATCGCGGCCTTCATCACCGCTCTCGCCGCGGCCGCGATCGCCGAGAGCCGGTTCCGTTCCCCTGCGTTCCGGGCCGACACCACGGCCTGATCGGCTCAACTGAGTCCGTTCGGCGGGCGCGAACGTGCCGAACACCGCGATCATCTCGTCCACGCTGTGCGCCGCGGTCGATGGATGCCGGAACGGCCGGTTCCGCTCGATGCTGTAGTGGTTGCGCCGCCCGACCCGTTCACGCCGGATGTACCCGGCCTCGACCAGGTCGGCCAGGATGCTCAGTGCCGCCCGGGACGACACCCCCACCGTGTCCGCGAGCTCCTGCACCCGGGCATCGGGGTTCGCCGCGATGGCGAGGAGCAGGTGCGCGTGGTGAGTCAGGAACGTCCACCGTGTGTCGGGGGGAGGCCGGCGGTCCGCCGGGGACAGTGACGGGGCAGGGGACGGAGACCGGGCCGGGATCTGTGTCATCGTCTCGTCTCACTTTCGGTTCTTCTCGGTCGGATCCACCAGACCGGCTCGAGTTCGGCCAGTTCGTCCGGAGTGGCCAGCCGGAATGCCCCGGCCGGAACCGCCTCGACGCTGCGGCGGCCCTGTCCCCGCGTGGCCCGCAGACTCAGCAGGATCGACACCAGGAGGATCGCCACGATCACGGCCAGCGATACCGTCGTGGGGATGTAGAAGACGTCGAGCAGCAGCATCTTGACACCCACCCAGACCAGCACCAGGGCGAGGCCGATCTTCAGGTAGACGAAGCGGTGCATGAGGTCCGCGAGCAGGAAGTACATGGCGCGGAGCCCGAGGATCGCGAACGCGTTGGCTGTGAAGACGATGAACGGTTCGTTGGTGACCGCGAAGATGGCGGGGATGGAGTCCACGGCGAACACGACATCCGTCACCTCGACGAGCACGAGGACGGCCAGCAGCGGCGTCGCGAGCAGGATGCCGTTCCTGCGCACGAGGAAGCGCTGGCCATGGAAGGCGTTGGTCATCGGGATGAAACGGCGGAAGAGACGCAGCACCGGCGACTTCTCCGGATGTGCTTGTTCGGCGCGCGTCTTGATCATGCGGTAGCCGGTGTAGATCAGGAACGCGGCGAAGACATACAGGATCCAGGAGAAGTTCTCGATCAGCACGGCGCCGGCGGCGATGAAGCCGCCGCGTAGCACGAGGGCGCCCACCACGCCGAGGAACAGCACTCGGTGCCGGTATTCCCGCGGCACCGCGAAGGCCGCGAAGATGATCGCCCAGACGAAGACGTTGTCCACCGCGAGGGATTTCTCGATCAGGTAGCCGGCGAAGTATTGCTGACCGAATTCGGCTCCGGCGGTGATCCAGACCACCAGCCCGAAGCCGATACCGATCAGCACCCAGACGACGGACCAGGCTGCGGCTTCCCGCACCCGGATCACGTGCGCCTTGCGATGGGCGAACAGGTCGATGGCGAGCATCGCTAGGATGATGCCGAAGACGCCCAGCCAGGCGGAGAGAGAAACGTCCATGGGGAGAGTGATGCCTTCCAGTCAGGTGCGCCAACTGGAGGTCTGGTCCGGCCGCGGTGGCCCGTGCGGCCGGGTTTCGATCACGAAACCGTAGTGACGACCACACGCTGAGGATTACTCCCCTCCTGCAATTAGTGAAGCATGCTTCACCTGTCGGATCAAGCAACGGCATCAAACGACGTTGAAAGGCCCCGGCTCGGCGACTATGGTGCGTTCAAACAGGGAGGTCGCCCATGAAGGGTTTCGTTCAGGACATCAAGGATCTTGCCGGTCAGAATTCGGATTTTCGCCGCGTTCTCTACACCGGCAGCGGGCTGCAGCTGGTGGTGATGTCACTCAAGCCCGGCGAAGACATCGGCGAGGAGGTGCACGATGACCGGGACCAGTTCTTCCTCGTCGAGAAAGGCCGGGGAGAGATCTGGATTGACGGCATCACCACCGAAATCCGTCGGAGCATGGGCATGGTGGTTCCCGCCGGGGCGCGGCACAACGTGTTGAACACCGGGGGCAAGAAGCTCCGGCTGGTCACTGTGTACGGGCCGCCTCAGCATGCCGACGGCACCGTGCACGCGACCAGGGAAGACGCCGAGTCCGCCGAGGAAAGCTTCGACGGCACCACCACGGAGCGCGCGCGCGCCAAGGGCACGTCGGCCGGGAACAAAACGGCCGGGAAAGCGACCGCCGGGAAGACGACTGCTCGAAAGACGACTTCTCGAAAGACGACTTCTCGAAAGACGACCGCCGGGAAGGCAAGCATCGGCAAGACGAGCGCCGACACCGAGTAGTCGAGTGCCCGCGCTTCATCCTGTGCTGGGTGAGGCGCGTGGTCATCCGGTCATTATCGCTACCGGTAGGGTCGAAAGCCGACCCTGGGGGAACCGTGCGAAACTCGCTGCACCACGTCGGCCGGGCCCGACGGCGTTCGCGGCTGCGGCCGGGCCTGACCGTGCTCGTGGCCCTGCCCCTGCTGATTCTCGCGCTGGCGATCGCAGCCGGGAACACCGGGAACCCGGGCGCCCCGGCCGCGAGCTCGGCGTCGCCCGCCGCCTCGGCCGTGGCCACTCCCGAGGCCACTGCGGCTTCACCCGGGGCCTCGGCGGCGGCCTCCCCCGCCGGCTCCGCCTCGGCGTTGCTCGCCACCCTGCCGGTGAAGGGAAAGGCCGCGAAGACGGGCTACGACCGCACCGGGGAGTTCGGGTCCGCCTGGCGGGACGTCGATCGAAACGGCTGCGACACCCGCAACGACATCCTCGCGCGGGATCTCACGGTGATCGTGACGTCCGGGCCCTGCAAGGTCATGAGCGGCCAGCTCCTGGCGCCGTACACCGGTCGGACCGTGGCCTTCGTGCGCGGCGAAACGACCTCGACACTCGTGCAGATCGACCACCTGGTGGCGCTGTCGAACGCCTGGCAGACCGGTGCCCAGCAGCTCACGCAGGACCAGCGGATCGCGCTGGCCAACGATCCCGTGAACCTGCTCGCGTCCGATGGCGCCTCCAACTCACAGAAGAGTGACGGCGACGCCGCCACCTGGCTGCCCGCAGCCTCGTCCTTTCGCTGCGAATACGTCGCCCGGCAGATTTCGGTCAAGGCCGCCTATGGCCTGTGGGTGGCCCCGGCCGAACATGACGCGATGGCGCGCGTGCTCGCGGCCTGCCCCGACCAGCAGGCCTACGCCGACACGCCCGCGCCCGCGTTCTGACCCCGGCCCCGGCTCACGCTTGCCACTGACTACACCGGCACGAGACCGTCGTCGATCTCGCTGTAACCCTGATCGGTGACGGTGATGACCAGCTTGGCCGGGATCTGCTCCTTCATCGAGTCGACGTGGCTGATCAGGCCGATGGTACGGCCACCGGCGCGGAGCCCGTCCAGGGTGCTCATGGCCGTCTCCAGCGTGGCGCTGTCGAGGGAACCGAACCCTTCGTCGACGAAAAGGGTGTCCAGGGCGATGCCGCCGGCCTGGTTCGACACCACCTCGGCCAGACCCAGGGCCAGCGCGAGCGAGGCGAGGAAGGTCTCACCCCCGGAGAGCGAGTGGGTGGGCCGGGCTCGCCCGGTGTGCGCGTCGCGGATCATCAGCCCGAGGCCGGACTGGTTGCCCCGGTACTGCAGCGAATCATCGTGCTCGAGGCAGTAACGGCCGCCGGTCATGGTGCGCAACCGGTTGTTGGCCGCCGCGATGATCTCCTCGAGCTGCGCGGCGAGGACGTAGGTCTCCAGGCGCATCCGTTTGGTGTTCGGTTCATCCCCGTGCACCGCGGCAGCCAGCTCGCGGACCCGCGTGTGGGTGGCGAGGAGCTCGGCCCCGGCGTCGAAGTGCGCCGCGGCGTCCGCGACCAGCCCGGCCATGACGGCCACCCGCTCGTCCAGCGACCCGCGGGCGGCCACGGCCTCGTCTCGGGCGTCGGCGGCGGCCGCGAGGGCGATGCGGGACGGTTCCAGATCGGTCCGGCCGTCGGGGAGGCCGACGATCTCCGGCTCGGCGAGCACGGCGCGCGACGCCGCCAGCTCGTCGTCGTGGCGCCGGATCGCCGCCTCCAACGTCGCAATGGCGGCCTCGTCCAGGCGAGCGGTGACCGCGGCCGCCTGGTCGGTGAAACCTTCCTGCGCCAGCTGCGCGTGTATGACGTTGAGAGCTGACTTCCGTGCGTTGTCCCGTTCGAGGCTGCGGGCCAGGGCCTCGTCCAGGGTGCGCGCGGCGTCGAGTCGGGCGCGCAGGGCCAGTGCCCGGTGCGTGACGGATGCGAAGTCGCCGCGATGGGCTTCGACCCGCTCGTCGATGGCCAGGCGCTGGCTGCGGCGCTCGGCCAGGGTCGTGGCCGCCTCGTCACGGGCGAGTCGCAGGTCCGCCAGTGACCGCCCCGCCTCCTCGAGGTCGGCCCGCAGCCGGCTCTTGTCGCGGCCCAGGCTCTCGGCGCGTTCGGCCGCGGCCTCGGCTTCGGCCAGCGCCGCCTCAGCCGTGATGATGACGGCGGCCAGTTCGTGGGCGCTCCCTTCGCCGGCACGGATTCCGGCCAGCGCGAGAGCAGTGGTGACCGAACCGATTCGGGCGTGGCTGCGGTCGAGTCCGGCCTGGGCCAGCGCCATCCGCGCACGAGCGGCCTCGAGGTCGCGCTCGGTGACCGGTTCGCCGTCGCCGACGGCGGGGACGGGATGCACGCTCGAGCCGCAGACGACGCAGGGCGCCCCGTCGACGAGCTGCA
Organism: Cryobacterium sp. TMT4-10; assembly: GCF_004403275.1. Classification (NCBI taxonomy): domain Bacteria; kingdom Bacillati; phylum Actinomycetota; class Actinomycetes; order Micrococcales; family Microbacteriaceae; genus Cryobacterium; species Cryobacterium sp. TMT4-10. The sequence continues at coordinate 31,744 of NZ_SOGU01000027.1, read as the reverse complement.
GGGCCAACTCCGCGGCATGACCGGCCAGTCGCCGATCACCGAGGTCCTGATAGTGCACCGCGGCCTCGGTGTTCTCCCGGGCGGTGGCGGCGTCGGCCACCAGGGCAGCCGCGAGATCGGCGTCAAGGGCTCGCACCTCTTCCGCCGCGGTCTGGGCGGCGAGCGCAGCCTGCACGAGTGCACGGGCCTCCGGTTCGCGTGCTGCCGTCCGAACCGCAGCGGCCAGTTCCCGGTCGATCCCGTCGAGCCGGTCGGGCAGCAGGTCGAGTTGCTCCTGCGTCGCATAGACGGCCGCCGTGTGGCGGCCGAGCCGAGCCGCCAGGTCGGCGAGGTCACCGTCGAGCCCCGGCAGTCGTTGTTCAGCGAGGACGACGTCGTCCAGCGAGCCCAGTTGACCGAGAAGGACTTCGATCGTGGTGCCGAGGCTCTTCCGCGTGGAGGCGGCGACCCGATCGGCCGGGATGGGCGCGCCGCCCGGAGCCGGGGAATCCCCGGCCGTGTCCGGGTCGTCCTGGAACGGTTGCCAGGCCTGACGTGCGGCCCGCTCCGCGGCCAGGGCGAGGTCACGGGCGTCATCGGCGGCCTGCAGGGCCAGGAGCTGAGGCCAGACCTTTGCCGCCCGGTTCGCGGATTGCACGGCGCCCCGGTCTGAGGCCACCCCGGGCTCGCGTTCATGCAGCAGAGTGAGGGACGACAGGGCACCGTCCCGGCGATCCTGTCGTTTGCGCAGGTCGCCCTGCGCCTGGTGGTGAGCCGTCGCGGCGGCGAGTGCAGCCGCAGATCGGTCTGCCGTCACGGCGGCGGCCCGGTGCAGGGCGCCGAGTTCGTCCCGGGCGGCGTCGAACCAGTCGCGGTCGGGGTTCTGCGGCACGTCCTCACGTTGGAGCTGCCGCGCCGCGGTGCCGGAAAGCCCGGCCAGCCGTTGCCGCACCGATTCCAGAGCGTCGCCGAGCAGCTTGCGCCGGCCCTGGAGGTCCGTCTCCACTCTCTCAAAGCGTGCCGTGCCGAAGAGTGTGCGGAGCACGGCACGGCGGTCGTCCGTCTTGGCCAGGAGGAACCGCTGGAACCGGTTCTGGGCCAGCAGGATGACCTGCAGGAACTGGTCCTGCTTGAGGGGAAGGATCCGCGCCAGCTCATGTCCGACGTCGACGGGGCGGGTGGCGATGCTGCGCCAGCCGGCACCGTCAGCAGCACCGTCAGCAGCACCGCTGTCACCAACGCGGTCGAACACGTCGAGGCGGGCGTCGGGCTGCGACATGGTGGTGCCCACCCCGCGCTTTTTGTTCTTCTCGTATCGGGGCGTGCGGTAGATGCGGTAATTCTGGCCGTTCAGGCCGAATTCGAGCTCGACGAAGGTGAGGTCGTCGGGGTCGCAATGGTCGCTGCGCAGCTGGGATTCGGTGCCCTCATAGCGCGGCACGCTGGCGTACAGGGCGAAGCAGACCGCGTCGAGGATGCTGGACTTGCCCGCCCCTGTTTTTCCGCTGATCAGGAATATTCCGTCGGCATCGAACCGCTGGAAGTCGATCACCTGTTCGTTCTTGTAGGGACCGAAACCGGCGATCCGCAAGCGCTTGATCTTCATTCCGTCACCTCCAGGAGGTCTCTCGCGGCGAGGATTTCGGCGACGAGATCACGCTCGAAATCCGTCTGGCCGACCCCGTTGCGCACGAACTCGAGAAATCCCGCCACGATCTCGTGGTCGTTCTGGCGATAGATGCGCTCCCCGTAGGTCGCGACCTCTGACTGCACGACGATGAAGGGCCGGTGCTCGAGGGTGACGCAGTGCGGGAAACGCTTCTGCAGTCGCCGCATTCCATCGAGGGGCCGAACCTGGTCGGTCAGGATCGCCGACACCCAGTCATCCGTGAACTCATCGAACGAGTCGTCGGTAAGCAACGCGTCGATCTCACCGGTGAGCACGCTGAGGCGGCGGGGCACGGGCAGGTCGACCCACTCGATCTGCGCCTCGTGGCCGCCGCGCCCGTCACCGGGCCCGAGGTCGACCAGCCAGCCGCCGCGGGGCTTGCCGGCCTCGGAGAACGAGTAGTGCAGTGGTGCTCCCGAGTAGCGCACCCGGTCGTTGAGGACGGCCCGGCCGTGGATGTGGCCGAGGGCGACGTAGTCGGGACCGACGGACTTCGCGCCGTCATTTATGAATCCGTCGTTAATGAATACCGGGTTGGTAAACACCGAGACCGGCACGAGGTCGAGCCCGCCGGCGGTGATGTCGCGCTCGACGTCGGTCGCCTCGGCTACCGCGACTCCGGCCGCGAAACAGTGGCTGAGGACGACCGAGCGGCCGCCCCGCACGGCGAGGTCGGCGCGGATGCGGCGCATCACGAAGGTGAGCACCTGCTCGTGCGTCTTGAGCGTCTCGTCCGGGTAGAGGTGTCGGATCAACGCCGGCTCGAGGTAAGGGATGCCGTAGAAGTGCACGGGGCCATGCTCGTCCTGCAGGGTGACGGGCTCGAGGAATTGTTCCGGCCGGGTCACCACGTGGATGCCGGCCAGCCGGGCCCACTCGGATTGGAAGCCCAGCCGGGTCGCCGAATCGTGGTTTCCGCTGGTCATGACCACCTGGGCGCCGGCCTCCCGGATCTCGCGGAGCGCCGCCGCGAGCAGGGTGTAGCTGTCGGCGGAGGGCATCGCCGAGTCGAAGATGTCGCCGGCGACGGCAACCACATCGATCCGGTGGTCCCGCACGGCCTGGACCAGGGCGTCGAGGACCTGACGCAGGTGCCCCAGGGTCGAATGCGTGTGGAAGGTTCGCCCGATGTGCCAGTCAGAAGTGTGCAGGATCTTCATGCTCTTCACGGTAGTGCCGACCACTGACACCGGCCGCACGCCTGCCGATCCGGGGCCCATCGCCGTGCAGGCGGCAGGCGAAAATCGCCCCGGGACAGCCACTTCTTTGTTTATCTGCGTTTTGCTTGACAAGCAAAAACAAACACAGGTACGGTAGAGCCATTGAAGTCCCGTGGTCCCCGCCACAACCGTTTCATACATCGTCGAGGAGGACAAATGTTCGCTGAAGAGCGCCAGGCCCTGATCGCCGATCTGGTGTCCAGTTCGAGCCGGGTCACGGTCAGCGAGCTGGCCACCCGCTTCGACATCACCCCCGAAACGGTGCGCCGAGACCTGACCACCCTGGAGGGCGCCCGCCAGTTGCGCCGCGTTCACGGCGGTGCCGTGGCCCTCGACCGGCAGAGCATGTCGGAGCCGAGCCTCGAAGAGCGCCGGACCCAGCACCATGATGAGAAGATGCGGATCGCGGCCGCAGCCCTCGCGCTGATCCCGGCCAGCCAGACCGGGTCGATCCTGCTCGACGCCGGTACGACCACCGAACTCCTCGCCGACCTCCTGGTCGACTGGGCCCCGGCCGAACTGGACGACGAACTGCTCGTCATCACCAACGCGGTCCCCATCGCCACCAAGCTCGCCTTGAACGACGACATCCAGCTCTATATCCTCGGCGGCCGCGTGCGCGGCCTCACCCGCGCCGTCGTCGGCCCCAGCACCATCGCCCAGCTCGACGCCCTGCGGCCCGACATCGCCTTCATCGGCGCCAACGGCGTGCACTCCGATTTCGGATTCAGCACCCCGGATGCCGTCGAGGCCGCAGTGAAAACAGCCATCGTCCGTTCGGCCCGCCGCGTTGTCGCGCTGGCCGATTCCTCCAAGCTCGACAAGGAAACCCTGATGCGCTTCGCCGCCCTGGGTGAAATCGACGTGCTGATCACGGACGCCTCCCCATCATTCGAACTTGCCGCAGCCCTGGCCGCGGCCGACGTTGAGGTTGTGATCGCGTGATCATCACGCTTACCCCTAATCCAAGCCTGGATCGCACGATCGAGCTGAGCGGGCCCCTGGCGCGCGGCGAGGTGCAACGCGCCGGCTCCTCCCACGAGGAACCGGGCGGCAAGGGCGTGAACATCGTTCGCGCACTCGAGGCATCCGGCATCCTGAGCCTCGCCATCCTGCCGGGCGACGATATGGACCCGGTCCTGGTCGCCCTGCGCGCCGACGGTGTCCCGCACCTCGGAATGCCGATCGGCGCCACGATCCGCAGCAACGTGGCCATCACCGAGCCCGACGGCACCACCACCAAGGTCAACGTGCCCGGGCCGGTCCTGACCCCCGCCCAGCAGGCCGCCCTGATCGAGCTCGTGCTGGAGAAGGCCGAAGGGGCCAGCTGGCTGGTCCTGGCCGGCTCCCTGCCGCCCGGGGTGCCGGTGGACTTCTACGCCAGGATCACCCGCGAGCTGCGCACCCGCTTCGGCACGAGCGCCCCGAAGGTGGCCGTCGACTCCTCGGGAGCGCCGCTGGCCGCCGCCGTGACCGCCGGCCCTGACCTGATCAAGCCCAATGCGGAGGAGCTCGCCGAGCTCACCGGCATCCCCGACCCGGACAGCCTCGAGGGCAACCCCGAACTCGTGGCCCGGGCCGCGCAGCGCCTCGTCGCCGGCGGGGTCGGCGCCGTGCTGGCCACCCTCGGTTCCAAGGGTGCCGTGCTGGTGACCGCCGATGGGGCCTGGCTGGCCCAGACCCCGCCGATGGTGGCGGTCAGCACGGTCGGCGCCGGGGACTCGTCCCTCGCCGGATACCTGCTCAGCACCAGCGCCGGGGAACCCGCCCCCGACTCCCTTCGTCAGGCAGCCGCCCATGGGGCAGCCGCCGCGTCTTTGCCCGGATCAACCGTTCCGGCACTGAACCAAACCAAACCGGGCGACGTCACCGTGACGACGCTTGTTACCCATCCAAAGGAGGATGTCCAGTGAGTGCACTGATCACGCCGGAGCTCGTTGCTCTGGATAAGAATCTCGGAGCCGCGCCCTCGAGCGTAATCCGGCATCTTGCCGAGCTCGTCGTCGGCGCCGGCCGAGCCACCGAGATTGAGGGCCTCTACGCGGATGCCCTCGCCCGCGAAGCGAAGACCGCCACCGGGATTCCGGGCGGCATCGCAATTCCTCATTGCCGCTCAGAGGCCGTTTCCGAGCCGACGCTGGCCCTGGCCCGGTTGACCTCCCCGGTCGACTTCGGCGCCAAGGACGGCCCCGCCGACCTCGTCTTCCTGATCGCAGCCCCCGCGGGAGCCGACCAGGACCACCTTAAAATCCTGGCCAAGCTGGCTCGCTCGCTGATGAAGGCCGACTTCACCGCCGCACTGCGCGCGGCGAAGACGCAGGCCGAGATCGTCGAGCTGGTCACCAACGTCGTCGCCCCCGTCGGAGTCACCGTCGGCGCGTCCGCAAACGTGGGCAGCACGCCGTCCGCGGCCACCGGGGTCAAGCGCCTCGTCGCCGTCACCGCCTGCCCGACCGGCATCGCGCACACCTACATGGCTGCCGAGTCCCTCGCCGCCGCGGCCAAGGCCGCCGGCGTGGACATGCAGGTCGAGACGCAGGGTTCCGCCGGCCTCACGATGCTTGACGCGTCCGTGATCGCCGCGGCCGATGCCGTCATCTTCGCGGTCGACGTGGACGTTCGCGGTCGCGAGCGTTTCGCCGGCAAGCCCGTCATCCAGGTGCCCGTGAAGCGCGGCATCGACGAACCGGCCAAGCTCATCCAGGATGCGCTGGCCGCGGCACAGAACCCCAATGCCCGCCGCGTCGGCGGCACCGTCGGTGCGGCCGAGGCCGAGGAGACCAACGAGCACTTCGGCCAGAAGGTCAAGCGCGCCCTGCTCACCGGTGTCAGCTACATGATCCCGTTCGTCGCCGGTGGAGGCCTGCTGATCGCACTCGGCTTCCTCCTCGGAGGCTACGAGATCACCAAGGTCGCCGACACGGTGACGCTGCAGAACAGTCTGTTCAACCTGCCTGACGGCGGAATGCTCACCTACCTGGGAGCCGTCTTCTTCAAGATCGGCGCCCTGTCGATGGGCTTCCTGGTTCCGGCCCTGGCCGGTTACATCGCCTACGCGATCGCCGACCGCCCCGGAATCGCCCCCGGTTTCGTCGCCGGTGCCGTTGCCGGGTTCATGGGTGCCGGCTTCCTCGGCGGCATCGCCGGTGGTCTGCTGGCCGGTGTCGCAGCCGCCAGCTTCGCGAAGCTCGACGTTCCGCGCTGGCTCCGCAGCCTGATGCCCGTCGTCATCATCCCGCTGGTCGCGTCGATCGTCGCCTCGGGCCTGATGTTCCTGGTTCTCGGTGGCCCCATCGCGCTGCTGAGCACCGCGCTGAACGAGTGGCTGTCCGGCATGACCGGCGCCTCCGCCATCCTGCTCGGCCTGATCCTGGGCCTCATGATGGGCTTCGACCTCGGTGGCCCGGTCAACAAGGTGGCCTACGCCTTCGCCGTCGCCGGCCTCGGTACGGCCACCATGGCCAACCAGGCGCCGTGGCAGGTCATGGCCGCGGTCATGGCCGCCGGCATGGTTCCGCCGCTCGCCATGGCTCTGGCCACGGTGCTCGACCGCCGACTGTTCAGCGTCGCTGAGCGGGAAAACGGCAAGGCGGCCTGGCTGCTGGGTGCGTCCTTCATCTCCGAAGGCGCCATCCCGTTCGCTGCAGCAGACGTGCTCCGCGTGATCCCGGCCTGCATGGTCGGCGCCGGTGTCACAGGCGCTCTCTCGATGGCCTGGGGTGTCACCTCGAAGGCTCCCCACGGTGGCGTGTTCGTGTTCTTCGCCATCGACAGCTTCGCGCTCTTCGCCCTGGCCATCGCGATCGGAACCGTTGTCGCGGCCCTGCTCGTGATCGCTCTGAAGCGCTACGCCCGCAGGACACCGCTGGTCACCACGGATGCAACCGTGCCCGCACTGACCAACGCGTAGCATCAAGAGCGCAGTAGTTTCGCTGCGCGAGAATAGAGGTTATACCGTGCAAAATTTCACCGGCGTCGGCGTAAGCCCCGGCCGAATCATCGGATCCGTCAGGCAAATGCCGAAACCGATCAGCGAACCCCCGGCTGGCGACCGGCTGGATCCGTCGAAATCGGCGGATGAGGCGACCGGCGAATTACGCGCCGCGGCCAAGACGGTGCAGGCCGAGCTGCAGCGCCGCGCCGAAGCCGCCACGGGTGCCAGCAAGTCGGTCCTCGAAGCCACCGCGCTGATGGCCACCGACCCGATGCTGATTAAAGCCGCAGTGAAATTAGTCGCGACCGGAACGTCTACCGAACGGGCCATCTGGGAGTCCGGCGCATCCGTCGCTGAGATGCTGCACAACCTCGGCGGTTACATGGCCGAACGGGCCACGGATGTCCTTGACGTCCGAGCCCGGATCGTCGCCGAACTGCGCGGGGTCACCGCGCCCGGGATCCCCCACTCGGACGTTCCCTTTATTCTCGTTGCCGAAGACCTGGCCCCCGCCGACACGGCGACCCTGGACCCGAAGAAGGTCCTCGGACTGGTCACCAGCGGCGGCGGACCGCAGTCGCACACCGCGATCATCGCGCGCGCCCTCGGCCTGCCGGCCGTCGTCGCGGCGGTCGGCGTCGACGCCCTCGCCGACGGCACCGAGGTCTATGTGGACGGGGCCGCCGGCACCCTCCAGGTCGGTCCGGGTGACGAACAGCGCAAGGCCGTCGAGGCGTGGGAGCACGTCGCGGCCAGCCTGTCCGTGTTCGACGGCAACGGTGCCACCGCTGATGGCCACCTCGTTCCCATCCTGGCCAACGTGGGCGGGGCCGCGGACGCGGTCAAGGCCGCTGAAGCCGGAGCGCAGGGTGTCGGTCTGCTCCGCACCGAGTTCTGCTTCCTCGAACGCGACACCGAACCCACCATCGACGAGCAGGTCGTCGCCTACCGGGGCGTGTTCGACGCGTTCCCCGGCAAGAAGGTCGTCGTGCGCACGCTCGACGCCGGCGCCGACAAGCCGCTGCCGTTCCTCACCGACAGCACGGAGCCCAACCCGTCGCTCGGCGTTCGCGGCTACCGCACCGACATGACCAGCCCCGGCGTGCTCAAGCGCCAGCTCACGGCCATCGCGACCGCCGCCGAGGCGTCCTCCGCCGTGGTCTGGGTGATGGCCCCGATGATCGCCACGGTCGACGAGGCCGCCGACTTCGCGGCCATGTGCCGCGTTGCCGGGCTGAAGACCCCCGGCGTCATGGTGGAGGTTCCCTCCGCGGCCCTCCGCTCGGCGAGCATCCTGACCGAAGCCGAATTCGTCAGCCTCGGCACGAACGACCTGACCCAGTACGCGATGGCCGCGGACCGGCAGCTCGGCACGCTCGCGGCGCTGAACTCGCCCTGGCAGCCCGCCGTGCTGCAGCTGATCCAGCTTACCGTCGCCGGGTCGATCGCCGAAGGCCACAACAAGCCCGTGGGTGTGTGCGGCGAAGCCGCGGCCGACCCCGTGCTCGCCGTGGTGCTCGTCGGACTGGGCGTCGCAACCCTGTCGATGACATCCCGCTCGATGTCAGCCGTCGGTGCCGTGCTCAAGTCCGTGACGCTCGAAGAGGCCCAGGGGCTCGCCGAACTCGCACTCTCGGCACGCAACGCCGACGAGGCGCGTACGCGGGTGCGCGCCGGATTGCCCATACTGGAAGAGCTGGGACTCTGACCGCTCGCCGGCCATCCGTCGCAGCAGCAGAACACAGAGCAACACTGTGAGCATCACCATCGGCGGGCCTTACCCTCGCCGAGCACCAATGAGGAGGAAGAATGTCCGAACGTAAAGCCACCATTGCGAGCCGCGTTGGCCTGCACGCCCGCCCCGCGTCCATCTTCGCGGCCGCGGTCGGCGAACAGACCACTGAGGTCACGATCGGCCTGGAGACCGACCCGGCCGAAGACGCCATGGACGCCTCGAGCATCCTGTCGCTGATGAGCCTGGGCGCCTCCAATGGCGACGTCGTGGTTCTTCGCGCCGAGGGCGACGGATCCGACGAGGTGCTCGAAGCACTCGTGAAGATCCTGGAAACGGACCTCGACGCCGAGTAGCACCCCGCGCCGCCGGCGCGACGAAACCGAAAAGAGCACCCTCGCCACGAGGGTGCTTTTTTTGTTTCGGCATCAGCCGGAACAGGTCACGCGCGGGTCTTCCCCCGGCGGTCACCCTTGACTAGGGTTGCCCGTACACGCGGCGGACGAGACCCTGAGCGGCCGCCCGATTCCCTGCAGACGAGCGAGAAGGAACCAACCGTGACTGACAGCCAGAACCCCGCAGCCGCCCCCAGCGTCACCGGCCCCGCCACCGGCCCGGACGCACACAACATCAAGGACTGGACCGACCTCGGCAAGGAGATGTGGTCCTATCTCACCGGCAAGAGCGCCGTGATCAACTACAAGTTCATCGATATGACCGTCGAGGTGCCGCGCGACATCGGGCCGGACGCCCCGCGCGCCACCTGGAAGCTGAACGGGACGCTGCAAGTCACCACCAGTGAGGGCTCCGGCACCGAACCGCTCGCGCCGTAGCGATGAGTCCCTCCACGCGCCTGGATATCGACCTGGCGTTCTCCCTGGTGGGGCCGGGTGCGGCCTCGTCCCCGGAGCCCGGCGCCGCCCCGGCTGCCGGCCCCGCAGCGCCGTCCGAGCCCGCCGAGCAGATGAACGGCACCATCACCGCCCGCGGACTGCACGTCGAGGTCTTCTCGAGCAAGCCCGAACTCTTCGTGCGGGCCAGAACGACGAAGCTGAAAGACATCCGTGGCCTGGCCGCCGACCTGGCCGAGCGGGGGCTGACCGTCTCCGTGTCGGGGCCGGACGGTTTGATCATCCGTCTCGGCGCCGTGCGCGCGCCGGTCATCCAACGTCTGCTGACCGGCTCAGCGCATATCGCACTCGGCAGCCGGGCCGCCCTGGTTCCCCTGCTGCGCCGACGGAGCGCGGGAGCCGCGGATGCCCCGTCGTTCCCGCTCCCGCCGCCGACTCTGTTGCCGCTGGTGCCCACCTTCGACCGCAGGATCCGGCGCAGGATCACGACGACGCACTACGCGGCGGGGGCAGGCCGGCCCCGGCTGATCTTCGTCGTCGGTTCCGAGAACTGGAACGGGCAGATGCCGCGCGAGTTCGACCTGCTGCCGGGCACCACCACGATCGGTTCGGCGCCGGATGCCGACCTGCAGCTGCAGGGCCTCCAGCCTTTCCACGCCGAGATCCGCCACGATGAGAACGACGAATACGTCCTGTACCCGCTCGGCGAGGTGTCCGGCGGCGCCCGGCGGGAGTCCCCTCCGGACCAGGCCGGCGCCGGGCAGGTGCTGCGGACCGGGGCTCGGATCGAAATGGGGCCGTGGCGGATGGCGTTCTTCCGGGAGGAATATGCCGACCACGGCCGCCCCTACGGCGGTCGCCTGGGCGGTGAGCTGTCGTACCAGAAGCCGCAGCCCAGCCGCCGCAGCACCCCGCCCCAACCGCCGGCGTCCGCCCAGCCCGCGGATGCCGCGCCACCCGCCGGTGCCGCCCCGGTCGACGATTCCGAAATCTGAGGTCTCTCGGCAGAGGCGGCGCCGCCGTCTCGACGCGCGGCGGCCGGGCCCTGCGTCGAACCAATTCGACGGAGATACTGCCCTAAAAACCCGGATCCGGGCGGTTCCGGACCGATTTGGGCAAAATCTCCGTCGAATTCGTTAGGGCGTGGGGCTCCCACGCGTGCGGGGGATGTGCGGGAGACGCGCGGGGCTGGCTCGCGAGGCCAGCCGAGGCAGGCCTAGAGGGGCTCGCCCGAGGTTCGGGCCGCCGGGACGGATGCGCCGGGCGCCGGCTCCGGCTGCTCGCGGGGCTCGTGGTGCGGCGCCGTTCCGGACAGGCGCAGGGTGGCCAGGAAGCCGAGCACGAGGAACCCCGCCGCGGCGAAGGCCGAGTAACGGGTGCCGTCGCTGAAGGCCTCCCGCGCGGCATCCGCCACGGCCGGGCTCTGCGCCTCCAGGGCCGGGATCGCGGAGCCGGCGCTGTCCACGACCGCGTCCACGATCTGGGTCTGCGTCTGGGCCGGCAGACCCGGCACAGAGGACAGCTTCTCGTCGAGCGAGGCCCCGACCGCGGTGAACAGCACGGTGCCGAGCACCGCGATGCCCAGCGCAGACCCGATCTGCCGGGCGGTGCTGGAGGTGCCGGAGCCCTGGCCGCTCTGGGACACCGGCACATCCTTGAGCACCACGCCGGTCAGCTGGGCGGTGGCCAGGCCGACGCCCATTCCGTAGACGAACAGGAACGGCACGACCACCAGCCAGGTGGCATCCGCCGTGATGACGAGGCCGAGCCCGGTGACACCGATGATCTCCGCAACGATGCCCATGCGCACGATCGTCTCCGGTGAAGTCTTGTTGCCGAACGCGCCCGACAGCCCGCTGGCCACGAAGGAGCCCATCGCGAGCGCGAGCAGCACGAACCCGGTCTGCAGGGCGTCGTAGCCGAGCACGTTCTGCAGCCAGAGCGGCAGCGAGAGGATAATGCCGAATTCGCCGAGCGACACGATCATGGCGGCGATGTTGCCGTTGCGGAACGACGGGATCGCGAACAGGGAGAAGGCGAGCAGGGTGGTCTTGCCGACCCGCTGGCGGTAGAGCCCCCAGTAGACGTACGCGACCCCGGAGAGAATCGTGAGCAGGAACACGAACGGGATGATGGACACCTCGTACGGCCAGGTCCAGTCGCCGACCGTCGGGGCATTGTTGGTGAGCCACCAGCCGTAGCTGCGGCCCTCGATCAGCCCGAAGACGAGCGAGGCGCTGGCGATGACCGAGAGGATGGCGCCGACCACGTCGACGCGGCGGGGCTCCCCCGCGTCCTTGGATTCGGCCACGAAAACCAGCACGCCGACGATGATGACGATCCCGAGCGGCACGTTGATGCCGAACGCCCACCGCCACGAGTAATACGTGGTCAGCCAGCCGCCGAGCAGCGGGCCGACGGCCACCATGCCGCCGATGGTCGAGCCCCAGATCGCGAACGCGATGCCGCGGTCCCGGCCGCGGAAGGTCGCGTTGATGATCGACAGCGACGTGGGCAGCACCATCGCGCCGCCGACGCCCTGCACCAGCCGGGCCAGGATGAGCAGGTCACCCGACTGCGAGAACGCGGCGAAGACGGATGCCGTGGCGAAGACGACCACGCCGAGGATCAGGATGCTGCGGCGCCCGAAGCGGTCCGCGAGGGTGCCGAACACGAGCAGGAGCGCTGCGAAGACGAGGGTGTAGCTCTCCTGCACCCACTGCACCTGGGTCGAGGTGATGGCCAGGTCGTCCACGATCGAGGGGATGGCGACGTTGATGATCGTGGAGTCGACGATGATCAGGGCCACCGCGACGCTGATGAAGACGAGGCCGAACCAGCGGCGGCGGGCCGCTGCGGCGGGCGAGGTGACGGCGGGGGCGGGGGCGGGGCCGGTCATGCGGATACCAATCCTTCTGTTGAGGCGAACGAGGAGCTGCGGATGCGGGCGAAGGCCGTGACGATCACGATCACGGCCACCGCGGCGATGGCCGCGATCGCGGTCGGGGTGGAGAGGAGGTAGCCGGTCAGCCGGGCGACGGCCACCCAGCCGAGGCCCCAGCAGAGCGAGGCGGCGGGGGCGAGCCGGCCACGGCCGTAGAGGGCGATCAGCACGCCGACCAGGCCGGCCACCGCGATCACCCCGACCCCCCAGACGTCGGAGCCGAGGCCGAAGCCGAAGAAGCCGGAGGCGACCAGCACGGCCGTCACGTTCGCGGCGGTCGCGACGCTGACCCAGCCGAGGTACAGGCCGACCGTGCCGTCGGCGACGATCGTCTCGATCAGGTTCTTCGGCCGCGACGCGAGGGTGAGCCGGAAGGCCCGGGTCAGCACGATCAGCAACAGCACGATCACGGGGACGCTGAGCACCAGAAGATCGAACTGGATGCTGAGGATCCAGGCGGCGTTCAGCACCAGCGAGGCCGCGATCGGGTAACCGAGGGCGCGCTGCCGGGCATCCGTCTTCTGCGCCGGCAGGAACTGCCAGATGGCGTAGGCGATGAGGCCGAGGTAGATCGGCGTCCAGATGCCGAATGCCGGGCCGCCGGGCGCGATCGGAGTCGCGTCCGCGGCGAGGGCACCGCCCGACGCGTTCTGGATCGGGGTTCCGCCGGCGGCGCCCGAGCCGATGAACGACCCCACGATGGCCAGGACGGCGCTGACCAGCACCACCGTCTGCCGCAGGCGATCGCTGCTCTGTTTCATTTCAGTCTCCTAGTAATCAGCTAGCTGATGACTTGACGCTAGCACTAGATTAGGGGCATGACCACACCTGATCCGGGACCTCCCGCGGAGAAGGAGCCGCTGACCGAGTCGATGGCCTGCTGGCCGACCGGACGCCTGCTCTCGACCGCCGCACGGCTGGTCGAACACGCCTGGGTGGAGGCCCTGGACCGGCTTGGACTCACCCACGCCGGCATGATCGCGCTGCACCTGCTCGGCTCGGGACCGCTCAGCCAGACCGAACTCGCGCACGCCGCCCGGGTGCAGACCCAGACCATGTCCCGCACCCTCGAACGGCTCGAACGGGAGGGCTACGTGGTGCGCACCCGGGACGAACACGACGCCCGGCGACACTCCGTGGCCCGAACGGATGCCGGCACCGCCGCCTGGGAGAAGTCGCGCACGCTGGAGGCGGACCTGTTTCCCGCGCTCGAGAACGCCGACGCGATGCGCGACACGCTGCTCCAGATCATCTCCGCTTCCTCCGCCCACCGCTGGTAGCACTCACCTAGTAGGACGCCTCCGAACAGGTTTGCTGCGCGGCGGTCTGGCCCCGGAGCCCCTCGAGCACCGCCGGGCTGGTCGGGGTCGGGGTCGGCGTGGGGGTCGGCGCCGGGGCCGGGCCCGAGACGGGGCCAGCCGACGGGTTGGTGCCGGGCAGGATCGACGGTGGCGCCGACGGGGCAGCCGACGCAGGGACCGACGTTGCGGGGGCGGTCGGCCCCGGGGACGCCTGGTCGAGCGTGGCACTGGGACCGAGCGCATCCGGCGCGAGTGCGAAGGATTCGTCGGCGGCGACCTTGCGGAATAGCTCAGTGGCGAGGTCCGGGGACGGCACGAGCTTGGCGCTGTTGTCCGGGTTGGGCTCCGAGGGGTACTGCACGAACACGATCCGGTCGAGGCTGATGTCCCGCAGCGCCAGCGCCATGCTCACCATGGTGGACATGTTCGCGAGCGAAGTGGAAAGCTTGAGGTTCTGGCCGGCGGCGGCGGACAGCCGAGACAGCTTGGGCAGGTCGGTCAGAGTGGAGTTGCTCTTCAGCACCCGCACGAGCGAGGACATGTAGGCCTGCTGCGAGGAGATCCGGGACAGGTCGCTGCCGTCTCCCACCCCGTGCCGGCTGCGGAGGTAGGACAGTGCGGTCTGGCCCGACACGACGCTCGGTCCGGCCGGGAGGTTCAGCCCGGTGAACGGGTCGTTGATGGGGTCGGTCAGGCAGATCGGCACGCCTCCCACCGCATCGGCCATGGCGACGGTGCCCTCGAACGAGATCAGCCCCGCGTAGGGGATCGACAGTCCGGTCAGGAGGCCGACCGTCGCGACCACGCATCCCAGACCGCCCCGGCCGAACGCCTCGTTGATCGGCTGGGCCGAGACCGCGCCCGCGACGTCGCCGGTGACCGGGTCGGTGCAGTCCGGTTGCGGGATGACGAGGTCCCGGGGAATGCTGACGACGACGGCGCTCCGGTGGTCCGCCGCCACGTGCAGCAGGATGTTCACGTCATTGAGCGTGCCGCCACGATCGCCGAAGGCCGCGCTCTGGTCGGCCGTGTTGTCGACCCCCACCATCAGCACGTTGAAGCCGCCGTCGAACGAGCCGAGCTGCGGGGCGGCGGCCCCGCGGCCATCCGTGCGGCCGTTGGAGATGTCGACCGCGTTCGCCGTGACATCGTTGGCGAATCGGGTCACCCACAACCCCGCCAGGACCGTGCCGCTGACCAACACGACCGCGAGGGTGCTCGCGGTGAACTCGAGCAACGGCAGCCCCGTGCTGTGCCAACGGGAGCGGCGCCGGTGCCGCACCGGAACGGTGCCGTGGCGGCGCCCCGGCTCGGCCAGTTCGTCGGGTTGCCCATCCGGAGCCACCGGTCCCTCCCGCCACTCGAGTATGCGAAACTGCGGAGATGCTCATCAACGGAGTGCACCACATCGCCATTATTGCCAGCGACTACGAAGTGTCCAAGGCCTTCTATCTCGAGATTCTGGGGTGCACCCTCGAAGCGGAGTACTACCGCGCCGAACGGGAGTCCTGGATGGGCAAACTCGCCCTGAACGGCCATTACCTGATCGAGTTGTTCTCGTTTCCGGACACCCCGCCCCGCCGCAGCGGACCCGAGGCGCTCGGGCTGCGCCACCTCGCGTTCGAGGTCGACGACGTGGCGGCGGCGCACGCCGAACTGCTGGGCAAGGATGTCGACTGCGAGGAGCTCCGGGTGGATCCCAACAACGGGAAGGCAATGTTCTTCTTCCGGGACCCCGACGGCCTGCCGCTGGAGGTCTACGAACGCTGACCCGGTTTCGGGGGCGATCGGTAGAGTGGCCCGCGCCATCGTCGCCTCCGCCCCGCAGGCGGAGTTGTTCCTGTATCCCGGTGATCAGCATTACTTCGCCGACAGTTCGTTGCCCTCCTACGATGCCGGCGCCGCCGAGCTCCTTCTGGAGCGGGTGATCGGTTTCCTGGGCAAGATCCCCGGGTGAGCAGCCGGGCCCGGGGCCGCTAGCGCGGCTCGACCAGGTGGAAGACCACTCCATCGTCCTGTACCGACACGCGCAGGCGGTCGAGACCGAGCACGACCAGGTCGGCCTCCAGTTCGGCGGCGAGGTGGGTGCCGACGACGCCGATCGTGGCGCAGCCGGCGGCGCGGGCCGCAGCGAGTCCGGCGGGGGCGTCCTCGACGACGACGCAGCGGGCCGGGTCGACGCCGAGACGTTCGGCCGCCAGCAGGAACGGCTCGGGGAACGGCTTGCCGCGGCTGGTGTCGTCGATGGTCACGACCGTGACCGGTGCGGAAAAGCCCGCGGCGTCCAGGCGCAGCAGGCAGAGTTCCCGGCCGCAGGACGTGACGATCGCCCGGCGGCCCTCGGGGATGCTCTGCATGAGTTCCGCCGCGCCGGCCAGGATCGTGACGCCATCCGTGTCGGCCAGTTCGAGCTCGGTCAGCCGCACGACGGATGTCTCGACCAGCTCCTCCGCCACCAGGGTCGCGATCATCTGACGTGCCGGTACGCCGTGCTCGGGCCCGGTGAACGACGGCCCGAGCCCGACCTCGGCGGCCCAGCGCAGCCAGGACCGGGTGACGGCCCGGGTGGAGTCGACCAGGGTGCCGTCCATGTCGAAGAGCACCGCCTGGAAGACCCGTCCCTCCAGGGCTTCCGTCACGTGGGGCACGGACGTGTCGAGCGGGGCGGTTCCTGGCTGCGTCATTCTGGTTCCATTCGTCTCTGGGTCGGTACCCCTCAAGTCTGCGCCCCCGCCGCGCCCGGACCTATCCGGGGCGGCGTCCCGGCCGGAGCGCATCCACCGCAACTACGCTGGAACTCATGACCACTCCTCCCCGCGCCGCCAGGAAGCCCCAGCAGCGCAGCTTCCACAACGATGTGTTCACCGACGACTACGACTGGCTGCGCGACAAGGACAGCCCCGATGTGATCGCCCATCTCGAGGCCGAGAACGCGTTCACGGATGCCCGCACCGCGCACCTGTCCCTGTTGCAGGAGCAGGTCTTCGAGGAAATCAAGGGTCGCACCCAGGAGACCGACCTCAGCGTTCCCGTTCGGCAGGGAAAGTGGTGGTACTACACCCGCACGGTGGAGGGGCAGTCGTACGGCATCCACTGCCGGGCGCCCATCGCGGGGCAGGGCGACTGGACGCCGCCGGTTCTGCCCGAGCAGGTTCCCGGAGTGACGCCGGGCCTTCCGGGCGAGCAGATCGTGCTCGACGACAACGCCGAGGCGGCGGGCCACGAGTTCTACTCGCTCGGCAGCACCGACGTCAGCGGTGACTCGAGCCGGCTGCTGTACGCCGTCGACGCCGAGGGCGACGAGCGGTACACGATCCGGGTGCGCACCATCGCGACCGGCGAGAACCTCGCCGACGAGATCCCGAACACCGGCGAGGGCGCCCTGTTCGACCCCAGCGGCCGCTACATCTTCTACACCACGGTCGACGACGCCTGGCGGCCCGACACCGTCTGGCGGCACGAGGTGGGCACCGCGGCATCCGCCGACGTGTCCGTCTTCCACGAACCCGACGAACGGTTCTGGGTGGGCATCGGCCTCACCCGCAGCCGCCGGTTCCTGCTGATCGAGGCCGGCTCGAGCGTCACCACCGAAACCCGCCTGCTCGACGCCGCCGACCCCACCGGGGACTTCGCGCTGGTCTGGCCGCGCCGCGACGGCGTCGAATACGACGTGGAGCACGCCGTGCTGGGCGGCGAGGACGTCCTGTTGATCGTGCACAACGACAACGCGGTCAATTTCGAACTGGTCAGCGTCTCCGTCACCGACCCGCAGGGCGGGAAACGGATGCTGCTGCCCCACGACGCCGCCGTGCGCCTGGAAAGCATTGACGCCTTCCGCGATTTCGTGGTGGCCGAATACCGCCGGGACGGGCTCACCCGCGTGGCCGTCGCCCCGTCCATGGCCGGGGGCGGGGCCGGGGGCGGTCTCGATTTCACCGAGCTCGCCTTTGAAGAACCGCTGTACTCGGTCGGTACCTCGGCCAATCCCGAGTGGGAGCAGCCGACCATCCGTCTCGGCTATACCAGCTTCGTCACCGCGTCGACCGTCTACGACCACGTCGTCGCCACCGGCGAGCGCCACCTGCTCAAGCAGCAGCCTGTGCTGGGCCGCTACGACCCGAGCCTGTTCGAGCAGCGCCGCGAGTGGGCCACCGCGGCCGACGGCACGCGGGTGCCGATCTCCCTCGTCTACCGGCGGGACCTGGTCGCGGCAGGCAAGCCCGCGCCGACCCTGCTCTACGGCTACGGGTCGTACGAGATCAGCATCGACCCGTCGTTCAGCATCGCCCGGCTCAGCCTGCTCGACCGCGGCATGATCTTCGCGATCGCGCACGTGCGCGGCGGCGGCGAACTCGGCCGGCTCTGGTACGAGAACGGTAAGAAGCTGCACAAGCGCAACAGCTTCACGGACTTCATCGACTGCGCCCAGCACCTGATCGACGCGGGTTACACCGCTCCCGACCGGCTCGTCGCCGAGGGCCGCAGCGCCGGCGGCCTGCTGATGGGCGCCGTCGCCAACCTGGCCCCCGAGCTGTTCTCCGGCATCCTCGCGGGGGTCCCGTTCGTCGACGCTCTGACGTCGATCCTGGACCCGTCGTTGCCGTTGACCGTGATCGAGTGGGACGAGTGGGGCGACCCGCTGCACGACCCGGAGGTGTACGCGTACATGCGCGGCTACTCCCCCGTTGAGAACGTGCACGACACGCACTACCCGCGCGTGCTCGCCGTGACCAGCCTCAACGACACCCGGGTGCTCTACGTCGAACCGGCGAAATGGGTGGCCCGGCTGCGCGACGTGGGGGCGGACGCGCTGCTGAAGACCGAGATGTCGGCCGGACACGGCGGGGTGTCCGGCCGCTACAGCCGCTGGCGTGAGACCGCGTTCGACTTCGCCTGGATCATCGATGCCGCGCGGGCGCATCCGTCGGGTGAAGGGGCGCTCACGGCCTGAGTCGGCGGGGACCGCGCCCGCGGCCCGGGTGAGCGGCCCCGAACCAATTCGACGGAGATTCTGCCCGAATCGCCCCCAAACAGCCCGCACAAGCAGTTTTGCGGCAAAATCTCCGTCGAATTGGATGAACACCGGACACGGCGGCGCTCCGCCTGTGCGGCCCGCGTGAGAGCATGGAGCCATGTCTGAGGCCGGGTCTCCCCCGGCGCGGGCGGACTGGAAGCGGATTGCGGGGCGCGCCGCTGAGCCGGCCGGCGCAGCCGTGTCACCGGGCGCGCGGCGCGCCGCCCCGGCCCCGCCCGTGGCCATGGGCCTCCAATTCGAGCTGCGCGAGCAGACACCCCGCACGAACGACCGCTGGCGCGGCGCCACGGCCCGGACGGTCACGTCCCTCGGCGCCGGCCACGGCGTCCTGCGGCTGGGGGTGCGGCCGGTCATCCTGAATGCCCGAGGCAATTGGGTGCGCACCAACGTGTCCTGGAACCAGCTCGGCTTCCACCTGAACCGGTTGAACCTGAACCTGGCCCACCACCGCTGGCTCAGCCAGCTCCTCGCCCTGCACCGGGCCGTGCGCGGCGTCTACACCAGCCAGGAAGCCGACTGGCTCTACCTGGACGACTTCGCGAGCCCGCTGCTCTGGACTCTGTTCGACGAAGCCGACGTGCTCGGCCTGCGGCTGGTCGGCAGCAAGAAGGATGCCACGGTCACGGTGCACCGCGAGGCCCGCGTCAGCCTCGACGCCACCGCGCACATCGACTACGAGCTCCTCGACGCGATCGCGCTCGAGACCACCGCGCACCCCGCCGTGCCTGACACCATCGACGTCGCCCCCGCGACCACCCCCGCCACCGTGCCCGCGCCCGCCGGCCTGCGCCTGACCACCCGGCTCCTGTTCGACGGCGCCCCGCACGACCCCGCCCGGGCGGGCGCCATCGGCACCCACGGGGTGTACGGCTTCGCCCTGGGTCCGCAGCCGGCGTTCACCCTGGCCCCCACCGCCGGCCCGCTTAGCCCCGAACAGGCCCGGCTGCTCGGCCGGCCCGATTCCGTGATCGTGCCCGAATCCGACGTGACCGAGTTCCTGACCGAGTTCTACCCGGCGCTGCGCCACGCCCTCCCGGTGACCAGCACGGATGCCACGGTGCACTTCCCCGAGTCCGACCCGCCCGTGCTCGTGCTCACCGCACGCTTCCGGCCCCGGCAGACCCTCGACCTGGGGTGGCACTGGGAGTACCACGAGGGTTCCGCCGTGACCGCGCTGCCCGTGCTGCCCGTGCTGCCTTCGCTGCCCCTGCTGCCCGTCCGGGCCGTCCGGGCCGAGGCCGGGAGCCCGGCCGGGAGGCCGGCCGACAGCCCGGCCGACTCTCGTGGCGCAGGTTCTGGCCCGGGGCGCAGGCTCGAGCATGCGCCCCGGGCCGTAACCACCGCCACGACGAACGCTCCGGGCGACGATGGCACCGCCGACGGGACGAACGACGGGACGGACGACGGGACGGACGGCGACGGGACGGACGGCGACGGCACGGACGGCGGCACGGACCACAACGGCACGGGCGACGACGGCAGCAGGGACACGGCCGCCGAGCGCGACATCCTGGGCCGGGTCAACGCAGAGCTCGAGCAGGCCGGGCAGGGGCGGCTGGGCCCGGCCGCGGCATCCGTCACCCTGCAGGGCGTGGACGCGGCCGAGTTCACCGAGAAGACGCTGGGGCGGTTGGCGCTGCCGGGCGTGCGGGTCGATGCCGTCGGCGTGCAGCCGGACTACCGCGAGCTGACCGAGACGCCGGAGCTGACCATCACCACGATCGAGACCGACCAGCGCGACTGGTTCGACCTCGGCGTGATCGTGACCATCGACGGCCGCAGCGTGCCGTTCGGCCCATTGTTCAAGGCGCTGGCCAAGGGGCGGAACAAGCTCCTGCTCGTCGACAACAGCTATCTCTCGCTGCGGCAGCCGGCGTTCGAGCGGCTGCACGAACTGATCGACGAGGCCCGCGCCCTGCAGGAATGGGACACCGGGCTGCGGATCAGCCGCTACCAGGCCGGGCTCTGGGCCGAGTTCGAGGACCTCGCCGAGCACACCGAGCAGGCCGTGGCGTGGCGCGCGGCCGTGTCCGGGCTGCTCGCCCTGAACGGCCCGAACGGAGAGAACGGCGACACCGGCACCGGCGCGGCCGCGAGCACCGACACGAGCCCCGCCCCCGTCCTCGCACCGACCGCCCTCCCGGCCGGCGTGCGGGCGACCCTGCGCCCCTACCAAATGCAGGGCTTCACCTGGCTGGCGTTCCTCTGGCGGCACCGGCTGGGCGGCATCCTCGCCGACGACATGGGCCTCGGCAAGACGCTGCAGACCCTGGCGCTGATCGTGCACGCCACCGGCGAGCCGGGCCCGGTCGAGCCCGGCACCGACCGGCGGCCGTTCCTGGTGGTGGCCCCGACATCCGTCGTCGCCAATTGGGCCTCCGAGGCCGCCCGCTTCACCCCGGGCCTGACGGTGCGGGTGATCACGGCCACCGAGGCGGCGTCCGGCGTGACCCTGACGGATGCCGCGGCCGGCGCCGACGTGCTGGTCACCTCCTACACGCTGTTCCGTCTCGACTTCGAGGCCTACCAGGCCCACGGCTGGGCCGGACTGATCCTCGACGAGGCGCAGTTCGTGAAGAACCGCACCTCCCGGCTGCACCAGTGCGCACGCGAACTGAACACCCCGTTCAAGCTCGCCATCACGGGCACCCCGCTGGAGAACAACCTGTTGGAGTTACACGCGCTGTTCGCGATCGTGGCCCCCGGACTGTTCCCCTCCCTCCGCCGGTTCACCGAGGAATATGTGCGCCCGGTGGAACGCGGGGACAACCCGGAGCGGCTGGCCAGGCTGCGCCGACGCATCCGCCCCCTGCTGCTGCGGCGCACCAAGGAACTCGTCGCCCCCGAGCTGCCGCCCAAGCAGGAGCAGGTGCTGCAGATCCCGCTGAACGCCCGGCACCGCACCCTCTACGACACCTTCCTGCAGCGCGAACGGCAGAAACTCTTCGGCCTGATCGACGACCTCGACCAGAACCGGTTCATCGTCTTCCGCTCCCTGACCCTGCTGCGCCTGCTCAGCCTGGACCCGTCCCTGGTGGACGAGAAATACGCCGGCGTGCCGTCGAGCAAACTCGACGCCCTGTTCGAGCAGCTCGAGGACGTCGTCGCCGAGGGCCACCGGGCGCTTGTCTTCAGCCAGTTCACCTCGTTCCTGCAAAAGGCCGCGGCCCGGCTCGACGCCCGAGGCACCTCGTACTGCTACCTCGACGGCTCCACCCTGCGCCGGTCGGAGGTGATCGACCGGTTCAAGACGGGCGCCGAGCCGGTGTTCCTGATCAGCCTCAAAGCAGGCGGGTTCGGTCTCAACCTGACCGAGGCGGACTACGTGTTCCTGCTCGACCCGTGGTGGAACCCGGCCACCGAGACGCAGGCCGTCGACCGCACCCACCGGATCGGTCAGACCCGCAACGTGATGGTCTACCGCATGGTCGCGACCGGCACGATCGAGGAGAAGGTGATGGCCCTGCAGCAGCGCAAGGCCGCCCTGTTCGATTCCGTGCTGGGGGGCGAAGGCACCGGTTTCAGCGACGCCCTCACCGCCGACGATATCCGCGGCCTGCTCGAGCGCTGACAGGCCCTGAGAGCGGTCAGCGGGCGTCAGCCGGCCGGCAGCTCCTTGGCGATGGCCGCCGCCCACTCGTCGATCGCGGCCCAGTTGCGAAAGTCTCCCTCGGGCAGCAGGTCGCGGCCCGACGGGATACGCCGGACCAACCGGTCGCGGCGGCCGAGCACGGCCGGGTCGAGTGCACCGAAGAACACCTGCATCCCGCGCGGCTGGAGCGCCTGGCTGAACTCCTCGAATTGCTTCGGCTCGGACTCCTTGAGCAGGTCTCGGCCCTGGGCGTCCTTGCCCGCCGCGCCGAGCGGCCCGCTGCTGAACAGCCAGACCGGCTGGGTCGCGAGCAGCTCCCGATTGCGCTTGACGAACTCGGTCGCCTCCTTGCGCCAGGAGCCCATGTAGGCGGAACTGCCGATCACGAACCCGGCGTAGTCGCCGGGGTTGTCAACGGATGCGACGGGTCGGGCCTCGGCCTCGCGACCCGCTTCGCGGAGCTTCCGTGCGATGCGCTCCGCGATCCCCTCGGTGGCGCCGTACTTGCTCGAATAACCCACCAGTATCGTCATGATTGCCTCCCGCTCGTCGTGCACGCCGGCCCTACGGGGTCGTCAGTCCTACGGTTCAATCGTATTCGTGGCGAGCCTGATCCCGGGCGTTCCGCGCACCGATTATCCCACCCTGCCCCCAACGTTCACCGGGCGACGGTTTTCCTGCTGTCATCGGCCACTGACAGCCCGTCCCCGCTGCTACTCTGATCATGAAATATGTGGGGGTCCATTGCAGTCGAAGTCAGGTGCTGATTACCGTCGCCGACTCGGCGTGTACATCGCCAGTCCGGGCACGAAGCTCATGTGGGTCATGGCATTACTGGTCTCCGCCTATGTGGCCGGACTGCTGTTGCCCGGCGACGCTCCCCGCCCCCTGCTCGACGGTTGGCTCGCGGGCCTGATCAAACTGGCTCTCGTCGGTGTCTGCTGGGCATCCGCGGCCAGAACGAGCTTCCGTCGTCCTGAACTCCTGCTGACCGCCGCGGGTGTCACCCTGGTCGGCATTTCCGACACCTACCTCCTCCTGGTTCCGGCGGATGTCCGACCGGTCGCCTTCCCGGCGCCGAACAACGTCGGCTACCTCGGGTTCTACGTTCTGATGCTGTCCGTGCTCGTGATCCTGCTGCGCCGCCAGATCCGCACCACAACCTGGTCGGTGGTGCTGGACAGCACCATCGGTGTCCTCGGCGCGTCCTCGGCGCTGGTCGTTCTGCTCACTCCCGTGCTGTTATCGATCGATGAGAACGGGACGGGCCTCTCCCTGGCACCGGGCATGGGCAACCCCCTGTTCACGCTGCTGCTGGTGGCCGGCATCGCCGGCATCGCGATCTCGCAGGGCCCGGTAGACAAGCGACGGTGGATCCTGTTCGTGCTCGGCCTGGTGATCTTCGCCTCCACCAACATCGTCTACGCCCTGATCGGCACCGGCTACGTGGTGGGCACCCCGCTGGACGCCGGCTGGGCCGTCGGCCTGGCCCTGATCGCCACCTGGACGGATGCCGCCGCCAACCCCGAGACGGCGTCGCCCCATTATGTGAACGGTACGGCCGCTCTCGCGCTGCCCGCCATCTCCACTGCGGCCGGCCTCGGTGTTCTCATCCTGGCCAGCCAGGTCCCGATTCCTGCGTTCGCGGTCGGGCTCGCGGCCACGACCATGGCCCTGGCCGCCATCCCGCTGGTCTCCCGGCAGGTGGCCCTGCGGCGCCAGGCGAGGACGGACGACTTGACCGGGCTGCCCAATCGCCGCGCCCTGTATGCCGGCGTCTCCCTGCGCCTCAGCACCGACCGCAGCCAGCGTCGCGCGTTGTTGCTCCTGGACCTGGACCGCTTCAAGGAGGTCAACGACAGCCTGGGACATGACGCAGGCGACCGTCTCCTGGTGCAGGTCGGTGACCGCCTGCTGAGCGTGCTCCGCACCGGGGACCTCCTCGCCCGGGTGGGCGGCGACGAATTCGCGATCCTGCTCGACCATTCCGGCCAGGTCGAGGCTGAGTCCGTGGCCGCCAAGCTGCGAAACGTGCTGGCGGCGCCATTCACGTTGGAGGGAATCGCCCTGCAGATCAGCGTCAGTATCGGGATCGCGCTGTATCCCGAGCAGGGCGACGACCTGACCGCCCTGCTGCGCAAGGCCGACATGGCGATGTACAAGGCCAAGTCGAACAACAGCGGTCACCACGTCTATCGCAGCGTGGACAACAGCCACGGCGAGACCAGGCTCCGCACCCTGCAGGAGCTGCGCGTCGCCCTGGAGAACGACCAGCTGGTGCTGCACTTCCAGCCGAAGATCGACCTGTCGGCGGGCATCGTCCACAGCGTCGAGGCCCTCGTGCGCTGGAACCACCCCACGCGTGGCCTGCTCTTCCCCGATCAGTTCCTCGCCCTGGTCGAAGAGGCCAACCTCATGCACGGCCTCACCCAGGAGGTCCTGCGCAAGGCCCTCGACCAGGCCCAGGACTGGGCGAGCCAGGGACGACCCCTGACCGTCGCGGTGAATCTGTCGGCCAGCTCCCTGGTCGATGCCGACCTCCCCGAGCGGGTCGGCGCCATGCTGAAGGCCCGCGACCTGACCGCGAGCGCCCTGATCCTGGAAATCACCGAGGACTTCCTGATGGCCGACCGCGACCGGGCCCGGGACATCCTGGTGCGGCTCCGCGGCAGCGGCATCCGTATCTCCGTCGACGACTTCGGCACCGGTTACAGCTCGCTGGCCTACCTGCGCGATCTACCCATCGACGAACTCAAGCTCGATCAGTCCTTCGTTTTCCCGATGGCCGAGGACCCCCGGGCCGCAGCCCTGGTGGCCTCGACGATCGACCTCGCGCACGGCCTGGGCCTGCGGATGGTGGCCGAGGGTGTGGAGAACGCCACCACCTACGACGAACTGGTGCGCTACGGCTGCGACTACGCGCAGGGCTATTTCATGTGCCGGCCCGTTCCGGCCGCACAGCTGGACCTGTGGATCGCCGCCCGCACGGGCGACCCGGCCAGGTCGCTCTGATCGGGGTGACATCGACCGGGACCTCGACCGGTACCTCGACCGGGATGTCGGCCGGGGACACCTCGATCCGCGGGCTGGCGAGGACCCTGCTGCTCCTGCTCGCCGGCCTCCTCGTCGTTGCCTACGCCGTGGGCCTGGTGGTGAAGGGCTCGGGGTTCAGCCCGCTGGTCGACGGCTGGCTGGCCATGGTCTCCGAGTGGGTCCCCGTGCTCATCGCCTGGCTCGCCTTGCGCCGGGTCGGCGGGGGCCGCATCGAGGTGGCCCTGGCGGCCGCCGCTCTCACCGCGAACGCGCTGGCGGACACGTACTACCTGGCGTCGACGGATTCCGGCGGTGCGGCGCCGTTCCCCTCGCCGGCAGACGCGGGTTACCTCCTGTTCTACGCCCTGATGCTGGGCGCGCTGGCCGTGCTCGTCAACCGCCGGCTCCGCGGATCGGCGTGGTCGGTGCTCCTCGACAGCGCCGTCGGCTCCCTGGGCGCCGCCGCCGTGCTGGCAGTGCTGCTCAGCCCCGTGCTGGACTCCGCGACGTCGGGTCCGGTCTCCCTCACCATGGCGGTCGCTACCGCCTACCCGGT
Source organism: Cryobacterium sp. TMT4-10 (assembly GCF_004403275.1). Lineage (NCBI taxonomy): Bacteria > Bacillati > Actinomycetota > Actinomycetes > Micrococcales > Microbacteriaceae > Cryobacterium > Cryobacterium sp. TMT4-10. The sequence continues at coordinate 5,898 of NZ_SOGU01000027.1, read as the reverse complement.
CCTGGACCTTCTGCTGGTCGCGGCCGTCGCCGTGATCGTCGCCACCCACGGTCCGACGTCCGGCCGCCGCTGGCTCCTGCTCGTCGCGGGACTGCTCGTCTTCGCCGCCGCCGACACGGCCTTCGCCCTGTTGGGCGGCGGCTACCTCGTCGGCACCCCGCTGGACGCGAGCTGGAACATCGGCACGCTGCTGATCGCCCTCTGGGTTGATCGCTCCACCACCCCGCTGCCCTTGCCGAGCCGCCCGGTCACGAACGTGTCTGCCCTCGCCGTTCCGGCGGTGTCGACCCTGGCCGGACTGGGTGTGCTGCTCCTGGCCAGCCAGGTTCCCGTGTCCGGCCCGGCCGTCGGTCTGGCCGGCGCGACCATGGCCCTGGCCGCGATCCCCCTCGTCGCGAGGCAACGCGTGCTGCGCCTCCTCGCCCGAACCGACGACCTCACGGGTCTCCGCAACCGCCGGGCGTTCAACACGGATGTCCCGCTCCGCCTGGCCGCATCCGAGCACCGCCACAGCGCCCTGCTCCTGCTGGATCTCGACCGGTTCAAGGAGGTCAACGACAGCCTCGGCCATGACGTCGGCGACCGGCTGCTGATCCAGGTCGGCATCCGTCTGTCGCAGCAGCTGCGTTCCGGGGACCTTCTGGCCCGGCTGGGCGGCGACGAGTTCGCGATCCTGCTCGGCGACTCGACCAGGGAGGACGCGGCGACCAGGGCCGAAAAGCTGCGCTCCGCACTGGCCGTGCCGTTCACGCTCCACGGGATCGCGCTGCAGACCAGCGTCAGCATCGGCATCTCCCTCTACCCCGAGCAGGGACAGGACGTGATCGCCCTGCTCCGCAAGGCGGACATGGCGATGTACAAGGCCAAAACCACGCACACCGGGCACACCGGGCACAAAGTCTATGACAGCGAGGACGACAGCCACGGCGACATCCGTCTGCGCACCCTGCAGGACCTGCGGTTCGCCCTCACCGATGACCAGCTGGTGCTGCACTACCAGCCCAAGGTCGACCTTGTCACCGGGGACGTGCAGGACGTCGAGGCCCTCGTGCGCTGGAACCACCCCACCCGGGGCATGCTCATGCCGGACCAGTTCATCGAACTGGTCGAAGAGGCCGGGCTGATGCACGCGCTGACGCAGGAGGTGCTGCGGAAAGCCCTGGACCAGGCGGCCGTCTGGCAGGCCCAGGGGCATCCGTTGCGGATCGCCGTCAACTTGTCGGCCAGTTCCCGCGTGGACATGGAGCTGCCGGAGCGGATCGGAGCCATGATCTCCGCCCGCGGGCTGACCGCGGCGGCACTGACCCTGGAAATCACCGAGGAGTTCCTCCTGAACGACCGGGATCGGGCCCGCGCCATCCTGACCCGGCTGCGCGGTCAGGGCATTCGCATCTCGGTGGACGACTTCGGCACCGGCTACAGCTCGCTGGCCTATCTCCGCGACCTGCCGATCGAGGAGCTCAAACTCGACCAGTCCTTCGTCTTCCCGATGGTGGACGATGCCCGGGCCGCGACCCTGGTCTCTTCGGCCATTGCGCTCGCCCACAGCCTCGGCCTGCGCATGGTGGCCGAGGGCGTGGACAATATGGCGGCCTACGACAAGTTGATCGGTTACGGCTGCGACTTCGCGCAGGGGTATCACCTCTCGCGCCCGGTCTCCGCCGCCGTTCTCGACGACTGGCTCGCCGCGCGGGGCGCGCCGCCCGAACTCGTGCCCGCCGCTCCCGTCGCTCCCGCCGCCCTGTAGCCCTGTAGCCCTGTAGCCCCGTAGCCCCGCCGCCCCGTAGCCCCGTAGCCCCGAGAGTTCCCGTAGCCCCGAGAGTTCCCGTAGCCCCGAGAGTTCCCGTTCCGGTCGAGAGTGACCGGCATACCGGCCGCGCTCGACCGGAACGGGAACAGTCACGGTGCCCTTGTCGAGCGGCGCGCGGCGGAGTAGAAAACGGGTGGACCGGTCTTCGTCCATCGGGCGTCCGACGCCGATCCCGTAGGTGACGTAGCCCTCGAAATCACCGGCCGGGGCATACCGGGTGATGGCGTCGTAACCGATCACGGCCGGGGGAGCGGAGACGACGCTCGACTCCGTGCCGCAGACGCCGGTGCGGGTGTACGAAGTGGAGAAGATCGAGCAGGGCCGGCACCTCTACGTCGTGGCGATCCAGATCGACTCCAGCCAGTGGCGCTGAGCGCGCGCCGTGGGGCACAGCCGTGAGGGGCGACTGTTCCCGTTCCGGTCGAGAGTGACCGGCACAGCGGCCACTCTCGACCGGAACGGGAACAGTGGCCGGATCTAGACTGGGCTGGACCCGGGTTCCCGGGGCGGCACCCGGTGGACCGGGAGCGGCACCGGACACTCCGGAGACACCGGACACCGAAGACACCGGAGACGAGGACCTCTGCAGATGGACGCGTCGGTTCCAGCGGAGCAACCCGGGCAGGGTGAGCCGGGCCTCGAGCCGTCAGCGGTCGACCCGTCACGCGTCGACGCGTCACTCGTCGACGCGTCCCTGGTTGATGCCGGCGAGATCGCCCGCCGCCTCGAGGTCGATGTCACGACCGGGCTGTCCACCGACGAGGCTGCCCGGCGCTTGGCGGCCGACGGACCGAACGCGTTGCGCACGGTGCGGCCCGTGCCCGGCTGGCGCAAGATCCTCACCCAGTTTCAGGACCCCCTGATCTACCTGCTGCTGGTCGCCACCGCGGTGTCGATCGGGGCCTGGCTGATCGAGGGCGCCGCCGGGCTGCCCGTCGACGCCATCGTGATCGCCGCGATCGTCATTCTCAACGCCGTGCTCGGCTTCGTGCAGGAGGCGCGGGCCGACAACGCGGTCGCCGCCCTGGCCACCATGACCGCGGCATCCTCGACCGTGCTGCGCGGCGGCCTGCTCACGACCGTGCCCAGCACCGAGCTGGTGCGCGGGGATCTGCTCGTGCTCGGCGAGGGCGACAGCGTGGGGGCGGATGCCCGGCTCACCGAGGCGACCGCGCTCCGCATCGCGGAGGCCTCCCTGACCGGCGAGAGCCAGTCCGTGACCAAAGACCCGCGCACCCTCCCCGCGGCCGTCGGGCTCGGCGACCGCCTGAACATGGTCTTCAAGGCGACCGCGGTCAGCGAGGGCGTCGGTCGGGCCGTCGTCACGGGTACCGGCATGGACACCGAGGTGGGCGTCATCGCGACCATGCTCGACAGCACGCAGGCGCACCCCACCCCGCTGCAGGACGAGATCAGCCACATCGGCAAACTGCTCAGCATGGTGGTCATCGCGATCGCCCTCGTCGTGATGCTCACGATCGTGCTCGCGCAGGGCGTGTCCACCCCCGCCGACTTCGTCACGGTGTTCCTGCTGGGGGTCTCCCTCGCCGTGGCCGCCGTCCCCGAGGGGCTGCCGGCGATCCTGTCGGTGATCCTCTCCATCGGGGTGCAACGGATGGCGCGGCAGAACGCCGTGGTCAAGAGCCTGAAATCCGTGGAGACGCTCGGTTCCGCATCCGTGATCTGCTGCGACAAAACCGGCACGCTGACCCGCAACGAGATGACGATCCAGCGGGTGCTGACCGCGTCGGGGCGGGTCGAGGTGACCGGGGTCGGCTACCGCCCCGAGGGCGAGGTGCGCCACGGCGGGGCGCCGCTCACCGACCCGGCCCTGCGCTACGAGACGCAGCTCGTGCTGGGCGCCGGCTCTCTCGCCGGCAACGCGCAGCTGGCGGAGCGGGACGGTGAGTGGGAGATCCAGGGCGACCCGACCGAGGCCGCGTTCCTGGTGGCCGCGGCCAAACTCGAGGGCACGACCGTGCACATGGCCCGGTTCGACCGGCTCGGGGAGATGCCGTTCACCTCGGAGCGCAAGATGATGTCTACCCTGCACCAGGAGCGAAGCGACGGCAGCCTGCGCATCTTCAGCAAGGGCGCGCCCGACGTTCTGCTGCACCGGTGCACGCGCCTGCAGGTCGGCGAGACCATCGTGCCCCTGGACGACGAGTCGCGGCGGCGGCTGCTGGCCGACATTCAGGAGCTTTCCGCGCAGGCGTTCCGCACCCTGGGCGTCGCCTACAGCAGCGCCGACGAGAACACCGCCCCGCTGGATGAGGCCGACGAACGCGACCTGATCTACGCCGGGGTCGTCGGCATCATCGATCCGCCGCGCGACGAGGTCACGGCGGCGATCGCGGAGGCCCACCGCGCCGACGTGCGGGTGGTGATGATCACCGGGGACCACCCGGGCACGGCGGCCCGGATCGCGAGCGACCTGGGCATCGACCGGCCCGGGGCGACCGCGCTGTCGGGAGCGGATCTCGACCGCCTCGACGAGGCGGGGCTGCGGGAGGCGGTGCGCGGGACATCCGTTTTCGCCCGCGTCTCCCCCCGCCACAAGCTGCGCATCGTCGACGCCCTCCAGGCGAACGGCGACATCGTGGCGATGACCGGCGACGGCGTCAACGACGCGCCGGCCCTGAAATCCGCGGACATCGGCGTGGCCATGGGAATCACCGGCACGGAGGTGACGAAGGAGGCCGCGAAGATGATCCTGGTCGACGACAACTTCGCCACCATCGTGGCCGCCGTGCGGGCCGGGCGGGTGATCCTGGACAACATCAAGAAGTTCCTGCGCTACCTGCTTTCCTCGAACATGGGCGAGGTGCTCACGGTGTTCCTCGGCGTGCTCCTGGCCGGAGTACTGGGGCTCACCGGCGCGAGCACCGAGACCGTGGTGCTGCCGCTTCTGGTCACCCAGATCCTCTGGATCAACCTCGTCACCGATTCCGGGCCGGCCCTGGCGATGGGCGTCGACCCCGAGATCGACGACGTGATGGCGCGCCCGCCGCGGCGCATCACCGACCGGGCGATCGACCGGCGGATGTGGGTGGGCATCATGTCCACCGGCCTGGTCATGGCCATGGTCACCCTCGCCACCATCGATCTGTTCCTGCCCGGTGGTCTCCTGCCTGCGCTGGACCCCGGCAGCGACGGCCTGACCGTGGCGCGCACCGCCGGCTTCACCACCCTCGTCTTCGCCCAGCTGTTCAACACCCTGAACGCCCGCTCGGAGTCGACCAGCGCCTTCCACCGCCTGTTCGTGAACCGGTGGCTGTGGAGTGCGATCCTGCTGGCCGTGCTGCTTCAGGTCGCCGTGGTGCAACTCCCGGTGCTGCAGGCCGCGTTCGGCACCGCCTCGATGGACCCGCTGCACTGGCTGGTCTGTGTGGGCATGGCTTCGCTCGTGCTGTGGGTCGAGGAACTGCGCAAACGGATGCTGCGCTCGCTCGGCCGCGCCTGACCGGTCCGTGTGATGCGCTCGTGTGTGCGCTCGCCGCTCGCCCCGCCCGCGACATCCACCCCGCTCACCCAGCTCACCCCCGCTCACCCAGCTCACCCAGCTCCCCCCGCTCACCCAGCTCACCCCGCTCACCCCGCTCACCCCCGCTCACCCCGCTCACCCCCGCTCACCCCGCTCACCCCCGCTCCCCGTCTGCCGTTCGCCGCTCGTCCGAACGAATTCGACGGAGATTTTGCCAGAATCGGTCCAAAACAGGCTGAAATCAATGTTTTAAATCAAAATCTCCGTCGAATTGGTTAGTCGCGGTCTCCACGGTCAGGTCGCAGATAAGGAGGGAGGCCGCCGGTCGGACAGACACCTGTGCGCGGCCCTCCCGTCCGAACGAATTAGACGGAGATTCTGCCGAAATCGGGCCAAAACAGCGCGCAATCACCTTTTTAGATCAAAATCTCCGTCGAATTGGTTAGTCGTGGGTCGCCTTGCTCCGCGCCGTTGCCTTGGCCAGCATCCGTGGCTGCAGTGAGCCCGCGCGCAGGCAGAACGGACTTGCCGGGCGGCGCAGCGGGGCAGCTCGGGCCCGCCGGCGGCTGGGGCGCCCCAGCTCGGGGCCGCCCGCCGGCGCGGG